>NZ_JAYGHM010000009.1:0-18551 GCF_034931125.1 Rivularia sp. UHCC 0363
AATCTAATTAATTACCTGCAACCAACCAAGATCGATCCAAGATGGTTAACCGCAGCATCTCGCTTGCAAGCTTCATTGGGGAGAAAAACAAATTTCCGTGCCTTGGATACAAAATTAGTCACGGATATCGCAGATGTTAAGTCCGAAGAAAAGTTAGTCATTATTGGTACTCCCAACGAACAACCCGCTTTAGCAGAAATAGATTTACCAGTTGCAGTACAAGGTAATCAAATTCTCGATGCAAACCAGAACCCCGTAGCGGAAGATCGAGGAGTTCTGATCTTGACTACTACCAAAACGGGCGCTCCAGTTTTAGTTGCGACTGGAAATGGAGCAAAAGGAGTCGAGAAAGCTGTTCAGTTTTTATTACAGCCAGACACCCGCAAAATGGGCGCTGGTCAAGTCGTTTTTGTGGATAAAGTTCCAGAATTAACCACTCCTGGGGAACGCGAATGGTCTCGTTATTTACCCAAGGAAAACTCTTTTCAACTCAGCGAACTTGAGACACAAAAAGAAGAGAAATTTAAAGATGTCACGGTGCGAGGGTCTGAAGCGTTACCAGTAGAAATTGATTTTCGCGCTTTACCAGACGATCGCTTTTTACGCGGAAGTTCGATGAATTTAGTCTACAGCTACGGACCGCAACTTAATCCCAGAACTTCTGCCGTTGAAGTATTACTTGACGGTAACTTCATTGGCGGTCAGCGCTTGTCAGATGAATCGGGAGAAACTCGCAAATCCCTAAAAGTAGATTTACCTCCAAAATTAATCAAACCCAATTCCAAGATTGAAGTGTTCTTTCGCATGAATGCCAGAGAACCTTTTAACACCCAAGAGTGTCGTTATGCTCCCGATCGCCAACTTACAGGTACGGTACATAATGACACTAGCTTCGACTTAAAGCGTGAAACTTCTGCGACATTACCCAATTTAGAACTGCTGCAATATGGTTTTCCTTTTGCTTCTCCCCAAGATTTATCAAAAACAACGATTGTTGTCCCGCAAAATCCCTCTCAAACAGATGTGTTGACATTGTTAGAGTTTAGCGAACGTTTGGGTCGGCTGTCCGAAGCCTCTTCAGTAGAACTCAATGTTTATACACCCAATACTTTATCTAAGGCAGAGGAAGTTAAAAATAACACTAATATAGTAGCGATTGGTACGCAAGAAAATTTCCCGCTACCAGAAGTGCTACAAAAAAGTCAAGGGTTTAATTTGAGCCAATCATTTATCCGCATATTTGGTGACGAAAAAGAAAAAGATCGGGCAAAAATCCAAGTACCACAAAACGATCAAGGGATGATTAAAGAAATTATTTCTCCTTGGAATGGCAATCGCGTAGTTTTGGCTTTAACTGCTCAAACGGAATCTGGTTTAGACAGAGTACGGCAAGTTTTAGATAATGACCCTTGGTTTTTCCAACTAAAGGAAGACACTGTACTAATTAGTAGCGACGAAAAAAATCCCAATCCTGAAGATGAGAATGCCTATAAATTGGACTTTTTTAACAGTAGTTCCAAATCTCGTCGGATAGATAAAGGCAACCCTCTAAGTCAGATGTCTTTAATGCTGCAAGAAAATTGGCTGTTACTACCTCTGGGAATTGTTGGTATATCCCTGTTTCTTTATGGAATTGCCCAGCTATATCTGAAGCGGATAAATTCGAGCGATAAATAATAGCCCTTGTCATGACTGGTTCCTAGTCTCTGGCTGGGAACCCATCTTAGAAGGCTCTGCCTTCGGGTCAGTTGAGGCAATGGCTCGAAGCCAATAACTAGACTTAAACTTTATCCGTTCAGCGATGCTGCCTAAGAATCGCAAATAATCAAAAACAAGTCAAAATATTAATTTTAAAATGTCAGATTCATCGCCAACTGAACGCCGACACAAGCGTAATTTATTTAACCCAAGCGTATGGTTAACTGATTTTACTCCTCGATTATTTGACCGTTCTTTAAACAAAGTCGGCATAAAAAACTTTAAATGGTTAGTAATATTACTACTGATATTTTCAGTACCATTAATTGTCACACCAATAGAAATATGGCAGCAGGCAGTTGTTGCAGTATTTCTAGTTGTTCTCGGTCAACTAATTGTCAGAGCGGAAAAAGACGAATCATCCCCAGAAATTAGCCATTATTACCATTTATTTATGGTGTGGCTGAGTTTGGTGACTACTACACGTTACCTTTTTTACCGTACTTCTTATACTCTCAACTTTGATTCCTGGGTCAATAGTATTGCCTGCCTTGTTTTGTTCATCGCTGAGCTATACGCGGTTTTGACCCTTGTACTGGCATATTTTCAAACTTTAAAACTTAAGGAACGTCAGCCCATCGATCTGGCTGGGGTTCCGTCAGCCGAGTGGTTCAGCGTTGATATTTATATCCCCACCTACAACGAGGAAGTGGAGATTGTTCGTAAAACTGCGATCGCAGCCTTAACTTGCGAATATGCTCGTGGTAAGAAAAAGGTTTATATTCTTGATGATGGTCGTCCTGAAAAGTATCAAGAAAACGACCCGCGTCGGCAAAAATTTGCTGCTAGACGGGAAGAATTAAGCAGAATGTGTTTAGAACTTGGTTGTATCCACTTAACTCGGGATAATAACAACCATGCGAAAGCAGGGAATATTAACCATGCGTTTCAGCAAACAGCAGGTGACTTGGTATTAATTTTAGACTGCGACCACATTCCATCCCGTCAATTTCTTCTACATACAGTCGGTTTTTTCTACGACCCCAAAGTTGCTTTTGTTCAGACTCCCCACTGGTTTTATAACCCCGACCCTTTCGAGCGCAACTTACTTACTGGTGGTAGAATTCCTGTAAACAACGAACTGTTTTATAAAGTCATTCAAAAAGGAAACGATTTTTGGAATGCCTCATTTTTCTGCGGTTCTGCGGCAGTAATTCGTAAATCTCATGTTCTAGAAATCGGTGGAATTGCTGTAGAAACGGTCACAGAAGATTGTCATACAGCATTGCGGTTGCATTCGCGGGGCTACAAATCTATTTACTACGATAAAATCATGATTGCGGGCTTAGCCCCCGAAACTTACCCTGCTTATTTGGGTCAGCAAATGCGTTGGGCTAGAGGAATGGCGCAGATTCTCCGTCTAGAAAACCCGCTATTTAACCCAAAACTCAAACTAACAATTCCCCAACGGCTTTGTTATTTCAGTGCTACTTCCCACTTTTTATACGGTTTGCCGCGAATAGTATACGCAATTATCCCGACCTTATTTTTACTATTTGGTGTTAATCCAGTTCGAGGTTTGGGTTTGGAAACTCTTGCCTATGCCATACCTCATATTATTCTTTCCTTGAGTACTAATTACATTATTTATAAACACGCTCGTTTTAGTTTCTGGAACGAAGTTTTTGAATTCGTAATGTCTTTTCAGGTAGCAGGAGTGACATTGTTGGCGTTAATTAATCCAAATAATGGTTCTTTTAACGTTACCGACAAAGGTGTAAACGTTACCAAACGCAGCTTCGACTGGAAATCAATGCTCGGCTTAATAATTGCTACAGCATTTGTAGTCTTAGCTTTACTTGCTGTTCCTTATTGGGTATTGCTGCGTCCAGAAGATTGGGAAGCTGTTCTGGTAAACACTATGTGGTGTGTCCTGAACTTAATTTTGTTAATAGCTGCTTTATTAGTGGCTTACGAAAAACCGCAAATCCGCAAGCAACACCGTTTACAAAGATGTCTCCCCATCAAAATTTCTAGTTACGACCAAATTATTGTTGGTGAAACAGTAAATATATCCGAAACAGGGGTTTTAATTGTCTTAGATTCACAATTAAACTTACCCGATGAAATAGAAATTGAAGTAGTGGGAGATTATGGAGCAAAAGTATTTTTAACTGGAAGAGTTGTCAGATTATTTTTGATTAGTAAGACACGAAACCACCTGGCAATTAATTTTGAGAATCTTACCCAACTGCAAAAAGACCAATTATCCTTAGTTTTATATTCTGATGTTAAACAATGGTATTCCCAAAAGCGTAAATATGCAGATCGACCAGTTGCTTCTCTAGGATTTATCGCGACTAGTTTACTGCGTTCCCTACAGGATATTCAACCAACCAAACAGAAACAGTTACGCAAACAAGTATTTGCCTTTGGTGAACTATATTTAGATGGCGATCGCTTTACTGGGATAATCACCGATTTAGGAGTCACGGGGTTGCGTCTGAAATTAGACAGCATAAAAGCCAAATATAGTGATAAAGTGCTTGGGCAAAATGATTTGTACAATATGCAAACCATCAAACCACCCGTTGGTTTACTTTTGAGCAAAGAATTAGACAAATCGAAACCCAATCGATTTATTGCTGAAATTGAAACTGTGGAAGAAGATAAAACTGGCACAATTACCATCGAGTTAAAATTCCCAGATAAATTTAAAGACAAGCAGCAGTCAAAAATTAAGCAGCTTTTGGAACAGCTTTAAGTCAGTTATACTAACTTAAAAATTGGGAATTGGTAATTGGTAATTGCATAAGTCCCATCTCCTTAACCTTCTGACTCAGTTGAAACCAAAACGGGTTGTTGGTAAAGCGGTAATGTGAAGGTAACTGTAGAGCCGAGTCCTTCACCTAAGCTGTAAAAATGTACTTCTCCACCCATTGCTTCGACTAATTTCTGGGATATGGTTAATCCCAAGCCGGTACCTCCATATTGACGGGTACGGGAACCATCAACTTGGGAAAATAATTGAAATAGTTTGTCTTGCTGGTCTAAAGAAACGCCAATTCCGGTATCTACTACCCGTACTTTTACCATGCCGGGAAATTCTTGCTCTTTAAATATTACTTTTTTACGCACTACATCGGCGGTAACGGTGATGTGTCCTTCGTGGGTAAATTTGATCGCGTTACCGACTAAATTGATCATTACTTGTTTGAGACGGAGATAATCGCTGTAAACGATAATTTCATCATTGGTTTCGGGTAGCTGCATCCCAAAACTGAGATTTTTATGCTCTGCTTGCAAACGCATTCCGTTTTCTACATCGCTGAATAACTCATCCAGCTTTACTGGACTAAGTTCTAACTCCATTTTGCCTGCTTCTATTTTGGCAAAGTCGAGGATGTCATTGATAACTTCAAGTAGATGTATGGATGATTTATGAGCTTCTTCAAGAAAAACCGCTTTTTCCTCTTCATCATCTGCCATTCCATCCAAAATCAGCTTTAAAAAGCCAATCATGCCATTTAACGGCGTGCGAATTTCGTGAGAAACATTGGCCAGAAACTCGCTTTTGAGACGGGAAGCGTCTTCTGCTTGCTGACGAGCTAATTCTAATTCTTTATACAAAGTTGCGTGCGCGATCGCGGTACCAATTTGATCTGCTGCTTCTTTGGTTAGTTTTAGTTCTTTTGTTGATAAGTTCGAGCAGTCCGCAGCTAAACTCAAAACGATTAAGCTATTGGGTTGCTCTTGATGAGAAGTTGCAACTACTAGAAGTTTTTCCGCTTGAAATACAGAATCTTTTGTTTGCTCTACAATAACTGGCTTAAGAGTATCCAAAGCTTGAGTAAATCCAGCTTCAGAAGTTACATCTATTTCTGTTCCCAACATTGAGTTAATCGCAGGCTGACAAGATTCAGCAATTACACGTACTTTTGGCTGACCATAATAAGGAAATATAATACAGCGTTTTGGTTTCAGTGTAGCGCCTAAGCTATCAACAGTTTGCTGCCAGATAATATTTAAATCTAGGGTTCGCCTGATATTCCGGGTAATATTATTGATCAGTTTCTGATATTGCTGCGAACGTATATTTTCTTCGCCATGCGTAGACTTAGGTATCAGTTCAATCTGACTTTTGCTCGCCCCAACCTGCAATAATCTTCCCATGACCAACGCCGACGTTGCAGCGTCGCCTAAAACTGGCATAATCGGAGTTATCAGCAACTCCAGTTCGATACTTCCTTGAGAATAGTTAAACCAACATTGGCGCTTTTGGGGAGTCAAAGTTGTTAATACTTGCTCCAACTGTTCCAAATAACCAGCTTTGTCAACCGGAGCGAAACTATGGCGATCGCCATCCTGAATAATATGTTCTGGCGTTAATCCTAGACGTTCGCTTTGCTGCAAAAAGAACTTTAAGTAACGCCCCGTGGCATCCTGAACGTACACCAATTCTGCCCCCAGACAAGCTAATGCGTTGGTGTGATCGGTAACAAATTCCAGATTTTCGGACAATAAATACGGTGATTGAGAATTCGCAGCAATACTCATGACTGGAGTTGAATAGAAACAGTACGGTCCAAAGAAGTTGTGCTAATAGCTGCTTAAGTTTGGCATAAAATTTTACAGCTTTAGCAGACTTGCTGAGGATTTTTATTGTATTTCTGGAATCATTCGCCAAAAATTAATTATATTTCTCAATCGTTCCACTCACCTCTGGGTGGTACTTTAATTCGATGAGGAGTCCGGGTTAGTTCATCATCTCTAGGAATATCTCCGCGCAGCCATTGACGCAGCGCTACTTCAATCACTTTAGAGGGGTCGCTACTCAAGTGACTAATTTTTTCTACTAACTCGGAATCCAAGCGGATAGCGACTTCGACCTTTTCAGATAATTCGGATAATATTTTTTCCGATTGATCGGGTCTTTCTTTCATATTCATAGCTAATATTCTCTGCGCGTTATTTGTTCCAAAGCTGTGGAAAGCAAAAGCAGCTTTACCTAATCACTGTTTGCTGCATCAAGTAGTCAAAAAACCTTGCGTTTCGGATACCCCTCTGCTTTAAAGCATAGGAAAGTAGTTCCTTTTAACGTGGTTTAGTTCAGAATGTAGACCAATTGGGTTGTGATAATTACAAGCCCGCGAATTTTAATTGTCAGGCTTGTCTTTAACTGGAAGTCCCCGACGTTTATTTTACGCTTTCACCATAACAATACCAGTACTAATTAAATACTCTTTTATGTTTTCTATAAAGTTTGATTGGGCATAGGGAATTGCGAATTGGGCATTGGGCATTGGGCATTGAGAATTATCTCCCCATCCCCCCATCTCCCCATCTCCCCATCCCCCCATCTCCTACTACAACTTTGGGCAGCGTGTTTGCGAATAAAGCATTACAATACTTAAGGTAACTAGCTTTTTCCAAAAAGGTTACAGAATACAGCTTTAAGTAAGTATATGACTGACGTTCCGGCAGCTCGCATTCGTAATTTTTGCATTATCGCTCATATTGACCACGGGAAATCAACTCTGGCCGATCGCCTTCTGCAAACCACTGGTACAGTGGAAAATCGGCAGATGAAGGAGCAATTTCTCGATAATATGGATTTGGAACGGGAGCGCGGCATTACTATTAAGCTGCAAGCTGCCCGGATGAATTATCAGGCTCAAGATGGTCAGGAATATGTCCTAAATCTAATTGATACTCCCGGACACGTTGACTTTTCTTATGAGGTGTCCCGCAGCTTGGTAGCCTGCGAAGGAGCGCTGTTAGTGGTTGATGCTTCTCAAGGTGTGGAAGCTCAGACTTTGGCTAATGTTTACCTGGCAATTGAGAATAATTTAGAAATTATCCCGGTTTTAAATAAAATCGATTTACCAGGTGCCGAACCCGAACGGGTTATCGGTGAAATTGAAGAAATTATCGGTTTGGATTGCAGCGGTGCGATTCTTGCTTCTGCAAAGGAGGGAATTGGGATTCCGGAAATTTTAGAAGCGATTGTCGAACGAGTACCGCAGCCCAAAAATACCGTTGACGAGCCTTTACGAGCATTGATTTTTGATAGTTATTACGATAGCTACCGGGGAGTTGTTGTTTATTTCCGGGTAATGGATGGAACGCTCAAAACTGGCGATAAAGTCTATCTGATGGCTTCAGAGAAGGAGTATGAAGTTGATGAGTTGGGGATTCTTTGTCCCAATCAAAAGCCGGTAGATGAACTTCATGCTGGGGAAGTTGGCTATTTTTCGGCGGCGATTAAAGCTGTGGAAGATGCGCGGGTTGGAGATACGATGACTTTAAGTAAAAATAAAGCAGCGGAACCTTTACCCGGTTATGCGGAAGCCAAGCCGATGGTATTTTGCGGAATGTTCCCCATAGATTCCGACCAGTTCAAGGATTTACGGGAAGCTTTAGATAAACTCAAGCTCAATGATGCAGCTTTACAATTTGAACCGGAAACTTCCAGCGCTATGGGTTTTGGTTTCCGTTGCGGGTTCTTGGGTTTGCTGCACATGGAAATTGTTCAGGAACGTTTGGAACGCGAGTATAATCTTGATTTAATTATTACCGCTCCTTCGGTAGTTTACCGAGTAGTTACTAATAAGGGCGAAGAAATATACATTGATAACCCCAGTAAATTACCTTCTCCTAACGAACGGGACAAAATTGAGGAACCTTACGTTAAAGTAGAAATGATTACGCCGGAAACCTACGTGGGAACCTTGATGGAGTTGTCTCAAGGTCGTCGGGGTGTGTTTAAAGATATGAAATATCTTGCTCAAGGACGAACTACTTTAACCTACGAATTACCTTTAGCCGAAGTTGTCACCGACTTTTTCGACCAGATGAAATCGCGATCGCGTGGTTATGCGAGTATGGAATATCAATTGATTGGCTATCGTGAAAATCATTTGGTGAAGCTGGATTTGATGATTAACGGCGACCCGGTAGACTCTTTAGCGATGATTGTCCACCGAGATAAAGCTTATCATGTTGGGCGAGCGATGGCTGAGAAATTGAAGGAATTAATTCCCCGTCATCAGTTTAAAGTGCCGATTCAAGCCGCGATCGGTAGTAAGATAATTGCCTCAGAACATATTCCAGCATTGCGGAAGGATGTGTTAGCCAAATGTTACGGTGGTGATATTAGCCGTAAGAAGAAACTTTTGCAGAAACAAGCCAAAGGTAAAAAGCGGATGAAATCTGTGGGTACCGTTGATGTTCCCCAGGAAGCGTTTATGGCTGTATTGAAATTGGATCAGCAAAGTCCGTAATCCCCACCCATCAATAATGTAGAGACGTTGCAGTGCAACGTCTCCCGTATTTAGGATTGTATCGAGTAATTTTTAAATAGGACACTTCAGGATGCCTATCATACAAAAACCTATTGCGCCATAACACACCCTACAAATTGCGTCCCATTTAAACAAAATTTTGATATAGGGAAATCGCCCGTACTCGAAAATAGTGCGGGCGATTTTGTTAAGAAGTTAGGATTATTTTTATAATACCGAAAAATCTGGCTTTAGTTGAATATTAGTGGAAATGTTGTGATGCAGAATCTATATTGAAGTTTTGGACAGTAAAAGATACAGTTGAGCAGATTAAGCCACCTGTAGACAGCGATGAGGAAATTATCGCAGATCGTCAGGTGAATTTGCCCGATAATGACAACAGCGAGCTAAATCAAGCGGATTGTGCAAATATTCAATCAATTGAAGAAAAGCCATCTGTATGCGATCGCGAAATTACAGAAGATGTAGATATTTGGACAAACTTGTGGGAAGACAATAGCGAGCTAGATGAATCTGTAGCTATACCACTGACAACCGAAGCGGATTCTGCAAATATTCAATCAAATCCAGTTGAAACCACTCCACAAGAAACTGCTGAAGATGAATCTGTAGCTATACCACTGACAACCCAAGCGGATTCTGCGAACAATATAGTTCAATCTGAGTTAAAAACTCAATCAACCCCAGTTGAAACCGATCCGCGATCGCAAAGAATTGAATTTATTAAAGGAATCTCACCAGTCATCGGAGCAGTTATCGGAGCAGTTGCTTTCGTTTCTTTAGGTTCAATCTCCGGATTTAGTCCAATCCAAAATTCAAAATTAACTGATGCGCGATCGCGTACACCAATACAACTATCCGATCAAAGTCCATCGACACCATCTGACGGTTGGGTTTTTATCGGTAATGTTAATAAAATCTCACCAGCTTTTGGAAAGCCTTTAACTTTTGGAAAGCCTTTAGTTGAAGGTTCCCAGTCTACAAACTCATCTGTTGTTCCATCGGTAGGGACGTTAGTCACCGTCAGTTTTGAACCAGGTGTGACTTTAAGAGATAACGTACCACAAAAACCGAATTTCTCTTACAAAGAACAAAAAGCTTTGGATGTTGTTAAGCCAACAGAGAAGCTAAAGATTCTACAAGTCGAATTTATCACACCCCCTCAAGCAACTAAATCTATCACATCTGTTTGGGCAAAAGTTGATCGATGTGGTGGAGATTGTAATTAAGAATTGATATTATACAGCACAAAAAATACTCTGCGTTCCTCCGCGTTATCCTTGGCGCTATGCGTTTTAAAATACGTTATATGTCATCATCGGAAGAATGCGATCGCGCCATAAAAAATATATCTCCCAGATAATGGTAATTTAACTTTGCGGAGGAAGTAACAATATAACCGTTGAGCTATAATGTGTCCTCTAGCCTCTATCTAAATATTCCAGATAAAAAACTGTCACAAAATCCCAAGATTTCTATCCCCGAAAAGTATTAAGTATTATCCCTACAGGAAAAAAATCAAAAAGTAAGTAATTAACCTTGTATAAAACTTTCAAAGGCGTATCATAATACCCAAATCTTAACTTACTAAAGATTGGGATACTGGTCGAATAATATTGTGTTTTACCTAGATTAAATCAGTTATGACATCGCCAAATAATACTCCCCCATCAGATTTACATAATTCGCATCAACCAAAAAAGCGAGTTTGGCTGCGTAATGCTGCGAAAATTGCTGGTATTTCTCTTCTGGGTTTGGGTATTGTTGGCTACTTTAGTTTAGATTATTGGATTCGTCGCAAGTTGCCACCTTTATTAGATGCACAACTAACTGACTATATCAATCGTCCGGTCAAGGTTGGTTCGGTAAAAAGCTGGTCTTTGGCTGGTATAAGATTAGAAAAGTCTTGGATTCCAGCTACTCAAAATGACCCAAATTTTGTTAAGGCTAAAGCTGTAGATATCGGGATTAATCCGATTCCGCTGCTGTTTACTCGAACGCTTCCGATGAGGATAACTTTGATTGAACCGGATCTTTATATTGAACAAGATCAGCAGGGGAAATGGGTTAGGCTTAATTTAGATACGAGTGATGAAGAACTTCCGTTTGATATTAATGCTAAAATCCAGTTACAAAGAGCTAAGGTTGCTGTACTTCCTCAAGCTTTGAATGAACCTTTTGCTGTCGAGCCAATTAACGGTTTTCTTAATTACAATCCAAAGCAAGCTTGGCAATTACAGTATGGTGTTAATGCTCCAGTTGTTAAGGGAAAGGTGGATCTTAATGGTGAAACTCAGTTAACTACTTGGAAAACTAAGTTAACTGCAAATATTTCTCGGCTTTCCTTACCAGATTTGAGTCGTTATGTCAAGGATAGTCTGCCGGTGACGATTCCCAGCGGTGAATTAAACGCTAATTTGGAAATTGATTTACCCACTTTATCTGAGTTACCTTTTGTCAAGGGGACTGCTAATTTACAGCGTTTGCAGGTAAAATCACCACAGTTAAAGGCTCCAATAAACGCGATCGCAAATTTACGCTTCGATGGACAAAAGGTCAGTTTTGGGGATACTAGAGCAAGTTATGGTAATTTAATTGCTGCGGTTTCTGGAGTTGCGGATTTAAATCAGGGTTTTGATTTAAAGGTTAATACGAATTCTTTCGGGATTGCAAACCTGTTAAAAACAACTTCGGTGAAATCTCCGGTAAATATAGATGGTAATTTACAAGCTGAGCTTTTAGTTAAGGGAGATGGGAAAAATCCGATTTTACTCGGCAATATTGTCAGTCAACGAGGGGTAGTTGTAGATAAGACGGTATTTAGTAAAGTTAATGCTGTTTTTGGTGGGAATTTACAGCAAGTTATTTTAAAAGAGTTTCGCGCAACTCCTTTGTCTGGTGGTGATATTATCGCTAAGGGTGAAGTTTCATTCCCTAAGTCTTTACCGGAAGTTAAGGATTTTAGTCAATCGAAAATAGCGTTGGTAATTGATGCTTTAATTCCTAATACTGGGGCGATAGTTGCTCCCTACGGCGTTACCAATGATATGGTAAAGTTGGGAAGATTATCGGCAGTTGGTGAAGTTGAAGGAACCTTGGGAAATCCTCAAGCTGTTTTATCATGGAAGCTACCTGAAGTTGAAGCTAATGCGGTTGGTCAAGTTTCTGGTGGTGGTGAGATTAAGTTAGCGGGAAATTTAGTTACTTTAAATAATACGACTTTACGCACTGAGACAGCGAAGGTAGATGTTGAGGGTAGAGCCAATTTAGCTACGAATAATTGGAATGCTGCTGTTAATGCCAATACTTTAACTTTAAATCCGTTTTTAGCCAAGATTGAGAATGTCGGGAACAGAATCAAGGAAAGTTCAATATTTTTACGACGTGGTAATGTACGATTAGCGGGAAGTTTGAATGATTTCGACTTTGCGAAGATTCAAGGTAATGTCGATCTCAATTTAAATGTTAATCAAGGTAGTGTTGCCGTCAATGGGAATTTAAATCAAGGTATATTAACAGCTAATGCCAATGCTGCGAGTATTGGTTTAAATAAAATTGTACCGGAGTTACCTATAGCTGTAAGGGTTGCAGATACTAAGGTTAATGTTTCGGGTAGGATAAAAGAGTTAATTAATTATAAATCGATTGATAGTCTGGATAGTTTCCGAGCTTCCGTTGATGGAAATTTGATTTTACCGGAAGTTAAGGGTAACGGTAGAGTTAATTTTAATGGGAAGGGGAATTTTGCTACGAAAAATTGGAATTTAGTCGCAAATGCAAATTCTTTTCCGGTGACTTCTTTACTATCAGCAGAACAAAGGAAGCAATACAGATTAAATCAACCAGTTACTTTACGACAAGGTAATGTCACACTAGCTGGAAATTTAGATATTATCAATAATTTCGACCCCGCAAAGGTTAACGGTACTGCTAATTTAAATTTAGCTGTTAACAATGGTAGGGTTGTAGTTGACGGAAATTTGAATCGAGGTATATTGCAAGCGAATGTTAACGCTAATAGTATTCCCGCAAATCCGTTTTTACCAGAACTACCTTTACCTGTTACCGTAGCAAATACTCAAGTTAACGTTTACGGTCGGTTGAAACAGTTGCTGGAATTTAAAACGGTTGAAAAATTAGATCAACAATTAAATCAATTAAATAGTTTCCGAGCTATTGCTAATGGACAGTTAACTATACCGGGTAGAAATAGCGGTAAAATCAATTTTAATGCCAACGGTAATTTAGCCACTAATAATTTACAAGCCACAGCAACTGCAAATGGTGTTTCATTAAATCAACTTTTATCTTCTACACCTTTACCAGTGACGGTAAGAAATAGTAAAGTTAATCTCATCGGTAAAATAGACCAGCTTTTAGATAATAACTTTAATAACGTCATCGCCGATGTGAATGCCAACTTAGCAGTTGCTCAAGGTACGGTAAAGGCGATCGCTAATCTCAACAATGGTAAAATCGCTAGTAATATCAATGCAGCGAACGTTAATACTCCCTTATTGTGTCGCAGTTTTAATATATCTTGTCCCCAACTTTCACAATTATCTGCTTTTTTAAACTTAACTGGGGAAGTTGAACCTTTATTAAAAGGGAATCCGATTTTAATTCAAGCAAACGAAATTATAGCTACTACCCAAGAACAACAATTAAACGCAAACGGACAAATTGCGATCGTTCCGGGTAATAATGGCATATCTTCTTGGAATGTTGCTACAGATTTAAAAGTTGATGTAAATTCCAACTTAGCCAAACTTCCTATACAAGCAATAGCTCGACAGTTAGATGAAGGGAGTATCCCAACAGTAAAAGGTAAAGCTGATTTTTCCGGTAGACTTATCGGGAGAAACTTACTTTCCGCACCTTTTGCTCCCGGTAACGTCAGGTTAGCAGGAAATTTAAACTTAAGAAATCTCGCTTTAGATAATAGAATCCAATTTCAAGCTTTATTACAAGGACCCGTCAACGTCAACTTAGGAAACAGCATCGAATTCGATTTGCAAGGTAAAAGCGATCGCATTGCCGCTAATTTACAACCTTGTAATCGAAATGATTGTTTATCCCCTTATCTTCCTACTTTCTTCGACTTACAGCAAGGAGTTAATACCAAAAATCCGATTCTTCTCAGCGGTGTACGTCAAGGTGACGTTTTAGATATCAACTTGAAAAACGCTTCCCTATCCTTATTAAATCTTGTTCCCGTCGTCGAAGAAACCATTGGTTATCCCGTCGGTGGAACAGTAACTGGAAATCTTGACGTTAACTTGTTCAACTTAGCAACCGCTGGCAATATTAATATAGATACTCCTTCCATCGGTGCCTTAAAAGCTAAAGAATTAGTCGCCGATTTCTCTTATGATGGGAATATTGCTCGCGTTGATGCTGCAACTTTGCAAATTGGTCAAACCGAATATGCTTTCAATGGTGGTTTAAATTTAAAATCCGGGGATATTAACGGTAGATTAGTAGCGAATGCTGGAAGAGTTGAAGATATTTTCGCTGCTGTAAATGTATTTAACTTAGAAGATTTACAAGGTGGAGTTAACAGCATTTTAAATCCGCAATACGGAAATACTGCTGACGTTTCAACTCAACCCGTGGGAAAACCTAACGCTCCTATACTCGAACAACTCCGCTTATTTGCACAAATTGTAAATCGGATTCAACAACAAGCTGCTTTACAACAAGAAGATAAAACCATCCAGTTCGATATTAAAGGGGAATATAACGCAGAACTTGCGGTGAATGGAAAACTGACAAATCCCCAAGTTAATTTTCAGCTACAGGGTAACGATTGGCAATGGCGACCTCAAGAAGAATACGTCACATATAATTCCCGTCAAGGTGTGGTTGTCAAACAAAATCAAGCTATAAATATTAGTCAAGTAGTTGCTCAAGGAAGCTATAAAGACGGAATAATTCAAGTTCAACCCGTTCAAGTTGCAGTGGAAGGTGGTTTAATTGCTTTTGGTGGAAGTTTAGCATTAGATAGATTCCAATCTTCGGGATTATTACAGATTCAAAATCTTCCCGTGGATTTAGCAAAAAGGTTTGTCGATTTACCCGTTGATGTCGGTGGGAAGTTCAATTTACAAGCAGACCTCGGTGGAAATGCATTCAAACCTGATATTCCCCAAGGTGCATTTTCCTTAGTTAACGGTACCATCAACGGAAAACCGTTAGGTGAATTAGCCGGTAATTTTAACTATATTGATTCTATAGCCAAACTTAATACTACCCCCAATTCCGTTGTTAAAGTTGACGCAACCGTTGCTTATCCCCTCCAACCAAATCGTAATAATGCTGTAGCTGTCCAAGCAAGAATTGATAACCAAGCATTTACGCTTTTAGATGCTTTAACCCAAGGTCAAGTCCAGTGGATCGATGGTCAGGGAGAAATTGCGATCGCGATTAACGGTGAATTAGATCCCGACGCTGATACAGTTCGAGGAGCATTAAATAATTTAGTTGCTCAAAGTGCAATTCAAATCGAAAATGCCACAATTAGAACGCTTCAGTTAGAAAACGATATTAAACTATCTGCTGTCGGTAACGCTGCTTTGCAAAACGAAATTATTCAAGTACAGGAAATAACGGGTAGTTTAGCCGAAAGTCCGTTTATTATTACTGGTAATTTACCTTTATTTCAAGTTAACAACGCTCAACCTTTAAATATCGCTTTAGGACCGGGAAATATTAAAATTAAAAACTTATACAAGGGAGAAATTGCTTCTAATATCCAAGTTACCCGCACAGCATTGAATCCCGTTATAGGTGGAGATATTCTTTTACAAAAAGGCAGAGTTTATATACCAAAACGTCGGGAAGAAGCAACGGAAAATACGGAAACAGCTAAATTAAGAAATGCAGCAACTGAAAAAGTTGCAGTTCAATCCAAACAATTAAACCAACCACCGCAAACAACTAATTTACCAATTAACCCCACCTTTGAAAACTTCCAAGTAACTTTAGGAAAAGGATTCAAATACAGTCAGAATCTACCACAAATTAACTTTCGCATGGCGGGAGACTTTACAATTAACGGTGATTTGAATAATCTCCGGGGAGATGGAGAAGTTGAACTTAAACGAGGAAGTGTTTTCCTACTCAATAATTCATTCTTTATAACTCGCGATCGCCAACAAGTAGTGACATTTTTACCGAGTCGTAGTTTACTAAATCCCCAACTTGATGTAGAACTACAAACTACAGTAGTTGATGCTGCTAAATTTGACCGTTTGCAAGCAGTAAATTCCGAAATTAGAGATGATATCGTTGCAGCAGCGAACCCAGAACAAATCGACGTAAGCATTACTGTTCAAGGTGAAGCACAGGAACTTCTAGCATCTTTAGGTAATAATAATGCATCTTCAGAGGATGCTTGCAGAACATATCAAAGAAACGTCCGATTATCCGGATTAGGAACTGTAACTACCGATTCCGTAAATCAATTAAATCAAGTTTCCAACTGCATCAACGCTAATAGTAGAGTAAGTATACAAACAAGAGATATACTTGATAACCCCGCAATTTCATTAACAAGTACCCCCACTCGTAACAATGGTGAAATTTTATCATTGTTAGGAAACCGGACATTTGCTTCATTACAAAAACTCGAACAGCAATTAACCAACGGAAACGAAACCGAATTACTCCAATCTTTAGTATTAGATTACGTATTCGCACCTTTAGAAACTCAAATTACTCAAGAATTTTTATGGCAAGTACAAAGACCCGTAAATTCTTTGGGTAAATCAATTGGGTTAACTAGATTACAGGTATTTCCGGCTTTAACAGGATTAAAAGATATTAACGAAACCTCTTCAGCGAGATTTGTTTACGATTACGAAGCGGGTGAATTTAGGTTAATGTATGAAACGAGGTTTTAAATAAAAATTAGAAGGATGGGGTTTAGGAGTTAAAAATAGAGAGAAGAAATTTGCTTATTAACAGTTGTAAAGTATTTAATTAATAAACATCATCATGAGAACCCAAAGTTAACAAAAGTATTTCTTCTTCTTCCGACTCTGAATTTTTGATAAATTCAAATAATATGCGATTATCGTAGTCTATCGAGCTTGACCAAATACCCTCTAAATCACCTTTTTATTTATTTTGAGAGCGTAATTGGGGATTTTTCTTTATTAGACGTTTGAACTTACGAACAAATCCAGGACTCCAAACTAAATTTTTCACCCATCCAACTCCGACATCAAATCGTCAACAGAACCGCGTTTTACGTTACCTTGTTCATAATCCGATTTAGCTTGTGCAACTTCCCTTATTATCTCATTGCGTCGCTGTTGGCTCAAGCGTCTACTTATGATATCAACGAGTATTTCTTGTTCTTCTGGTTGAAGCGCTTCAACAACTTCTAATGCTTGCTGGAATGTTGAAATTTTCTCTGTCATAACTTTGATGTAATTGCCATAACCTTCATTATAGTTACTGGTAAAAGCACTTTTTGATAAAATTCAAATAGCTTATCTACAGAAAGCCATTAAAAAAGTAAAATAGCCTTGAATAAATAGATTATCCAAAGCTAGATGATAGCATTAAGTTAAGTGGTAATTAATTGTGATTGAAGTAACTATTTGATTATGAAATAGGCACTTGGATGTATAATTGCATTTGGAAATATGAGCAACCTGTATCGGACGTTCGCCATCTAAGACCGCTCTGATGGAGGGTTGCGCCTCCCCTCGATGGCGACTAAGTAGAGGAAACGATAAAAACTCTACAACGTCCAAGGTAATTAAATATTTAACACTGTCCGAATACCTGCCAATTCGTTCTTCTTCGGTATTCGATAATGGGTCACTGCGGCATAACCCCCTGCCAGTACTGTTGCTCTGTTCCTGATATTTATAGAATATCAAGGATAAAGCCAAAATTTGTCGCTCTGAGGTTCAGTTGTGAGTCATACTTTGGGTAGAACCACCGAACTAATACAAATATTCCTTATAGCCACGATCAGGTTTTGGTAAAATAGCGATCGCAACGATCAAAGTAGCTGCAAATCAAAGCCTACTCTACAATGCAGACAATTAGACCTTATAATACTTCAGATATAGAGCAAGTTGTAAAGCTGTGGTGGGAAACTTGGCATCAGACGTTTCCTGAAATTAAACATCCACAATCATATGCTGCGTGGAAAGCGCGTTTTGAGAATGATTTAACGATAAAGGGCAATATTTGGGTTGCTGTTGAAGGTGTGATTGTGGGATTTATGGTGGTAATAGAAGAAGAAAGGGAATTAAATCAGCTGTTTGTAGATTCAAACTACCAAAATCGAGGTATTGGTAAAGCTTTGATAGAGAAAGCTAAATTAATTTGTCCCCAGGGATTGACGCTGACAACATTACAAAACAATACAAAAGCTTGCCTATTTTACGAAAAGCATGGTTTTAAGCCGGGTATGATGTCCAACAATAAAATTAACGGACAGCCGAATATTGAATATAGCTGAATTTCTAGTAGTACGTTTCATTAGTTCTAAAGGGGTTTTATAGTAGTGCGACCATCTTGGTCGCT
>NZ_JAYGHM010000009.1:18767-36708 GCF_034931125.1 Rivularia sp. UHCC 0363
AGAAGCAATCAGCGAGCGAGACGCTCGCACTACTATATAACCGCTTCTTAAAATTAACTAACCAAACCAGCGCGTTGAAATACTTCCTTGGGGGTAATTTCCAAACCCGGTAGCAGTTCATCGCTAATTATTAAATTGTCTCGATAGGTGTTAGGAACACAACCAGGTGCAAATATAGTAATAGTTTTGGCTTTTGTATCTACAACCCAAACACGAGAAACACCAGCTTTGATGTAATCAGCAGCTTTTTCGGTCATTTCACCAAAAGTTTGACCCGGTGAGATAATTTCCACAACTAATTCAGGAGGAACCGGACAGGGTTCGTCTTTTAACCAATCAGCAGGAAGCCGGTTATAAGAAATATAGGTCAAATCTGGTACAGGCATCCAGTTCTTATTTTCAATCTTTAATTTTATTGCCCATTCAATTACAATCCGTCCTTTTTCTTGTGTCCATGTAGAGAATAATATAAATAATGCACCAGTGGTCGAGCCATGAAAAAATTTGGGAGACATTTGATCGTCTTTATATTTAGGAACAGCTGCACCATTGACATACTCGTAAGTAACATCACCTTCGGGGAGTGCAAGAAATTCTTCTAGTGTTAAGCACTTAGGAGACTGAACCATAGTTAGTAAAATAAAGGGTTTATTTTAGTTTAGGCGATCGCGACATTTTCAAACGTTTCGATTTAACCGTTACTAACTCCTGTCAGTATAGTAGGTTAGTTTTTAGAAATTAACTTGAGTTTAACTGCCGTAAATTCAATAATTAAAAGTTTTAAGTTAAAATTGACCAATTAGAAGTATCAATTGTTGAAATAAGATATATGGTACAAACAATTCAAATAAGCGATTTAACATTACACGAAGTTAAAACAAAATTTGGCTTACAGGAAAACCAAGATGATTCTTTTTTCAGAGAATGGCAAGATAATTCACCAGAATTAACTGAATTAGAAAAACAACAACTTGACCAAATTAAGAAAAATTTCTTGTATTTAAGTGAATATCCAACGACAGAGGAAGTTGTCAAATTAGTTGTTTTATCACCTTTATTATCGATAGCGGGATTTTACAGCCCACCATTTAGAATACCTGCGGAAGTTTCCGTACAAATCGCTTTGGAAGCAGAAGGGGAATTAGTACGGGGAAGAATTGATGTCTTGGTGCTACAAGATAAACTTTGGGTAGCGGTAGTAGAATCGAAAGAAGCAGGGTTTTCCTTGAAAAACGCTATATCTCAAGCATTAGCGTACATGATTGCAACTCCCACACCAGAACTTACAGCTTACGGATTTGTGACCAACGGAAGTGAATTCCGCTTTATCAAATTAGTGATGCAACCAACACCACAGTATGGATTTTCCGATTTATTCACCATCCAACGTCGAGAAAATGAATTATATATTGTTGTCGGTATTTTGAAAAGAATAGGTGAGTTGATTAAAAGTTAAGAGTGAGGAGTTAAGAGTTAGGAGTTAGGAGTTATGAGTTATAAATTTATAATCTTTAACCTTTAACCTACCGATCAACAGAACCCATCACGACATCAATACTTCCTAAAATCACAAAAATATCTGCGACTTTTACACCTTTAATTAATTGCGGTAAAACTTGTAAATTATTAAAATCAGCAGGACGAATTTTCCAGCGCCAAGGAAAGATGTTATCATTACCAACTAAGTAAATGCCTAATTCTCCTCTACCGGATTCGATACGGACATAATGTTCCCCTTGAGGAATCTTAAATGTCGGTGCAACCTTTTTGGCAATATATTGGTAATCAAAATCATTCCATTCAGACTTTTTACCTTCTACCATGCGTTTCGCTTCCAAGTTCTCATAAGCACCACCGGGTAAACCTTGAATCGCTTGTTTAAGAATGCTTACAGACTCGCGCATTTCCCCTATACGTACCGCGTAACGAGCTAAACAATCGCCGTTTTTGTCCCACTTTACTTCCCAGTCAAAATCGTCGTAACATTCA
Source organism: Rivularia sp. UHCC 0363 (assembly GCF_034931125.1). Lineage (NCBI taxonomy): Bacteria > Bacillati > Cyanobacteriota > Cyanophyceae > Nostocales > Rivulariaceae > Rivularia > Rivularia sp. UHCC 0363. The sequence goes on from NZ_JAYGHM010000009.1 coordinate 20,757, forward strand.
TAATGGTCAACCTTGCGTAAATCCCACTTTACTCCAGAAGCCCGCAACATCGGACCGGAAATACCCCAATTAATCGCTTCTTCACGAGTGAGAACTCCTATTCCTTCAACCCGACGACGAAATATCGGATTGTTAGTAATTAATCGTTCGTATTCATCTATCTTAGGTAAGAAATAATCGCAAAATTCCTGACATTTACTCACCCAACCATAAGGTAAGTCAACAGCAACACCACCAATACGAAAATAGTTGTGGTTCACCATACGGTATCCCGTCGCAGCTTCATACAAATCGAGAATCATTTCTCTGTCTCGAAGCGTGTAGAAAAACGGAGTTTGCGCTCCCATATCCATGATGTAAGGGCCCAACCACAGCAAATGATTGACAATCCGCGCTAATTCCAGCATGATGACTCGAATATAGCTAGCGCGTTTGGGAATTTGGATATCGGCTAATTTCTCCACAGCATTCACCGTCACCGCTTCGTTGAACATCCCCCCGTAGTAATCCCAACGACTGACATAGGGAACGTACATGATATTCGTGCGATTTTCGGCGATTTTTTCCATTCCCCGATGCAGATATCCTAAAACGGGTTCGCAATCGATTACGTCTTCCCCGTCAAGAGTAACAATGATTCGGAAACAGCCATGCATCGAAGGATGTTGGGGACCGAAATTAATCGTCATCGGTTCGGTTTTGGTTTCAATTCTTGCCATGAGGAAGTACCATTAACTGCTTTTACTTCCTAATATGGCGATCGCATTTGTCTTTGTCTTGTAGATTCGACCGATTTTTTGTAGATTTTGGGGATAAGTTGATTAAAAAGGGTAAGAAATTCGTAGTGGAAGCGTCTCGCTCCCTGCTGGTAATAAGCTAGATGCTCGCACTACAAGTGTTTCAGACAATCAACAATTCCATCTAATTTATCCGACACTACTTAGTCCATCGAATTCATATATATTATGACCGGGTATACGATTCCCATCTCTTTTTTCCGGGATGCGGAAATACTTATCATCCGATGCTGACGGTTCGATTGTAGTTTCTTGCATAACTTGTGCAAAGGGTTTTCCAGTAGCTTGTTGTTCCATTAAGCTAGCAGTAATATCCCCGGTATTGCTGTAACTCGAAGTCGATGATGATGAATCAGAAGTTGTTTCCCCACCCATGAAAGTTAAAAGGTCTTGGAGGGTCGTATTTCCCAAAATATTAGAGATATAGCTTGAGAAAAACTGTTCGATATTTGGAAAGTTAAAGTTGGGAACATCAACATTACTGTTGAGTGTGTCTTCACTATTAGCTTTTATTGCTCCAATATCAGTGTCGATTGTTTGGAATTGATTTGAGTTGTTCTGCGATGTATCACCGAAACTAAAATTCTCAGATGTCAAACTATCTTTATCGACACCAATTAATGTTGCTAGAGGGTTTCCCTGTTCGTAAATAGTAGTTTTACCCTCTAATTCCTCGAATGTTAGGGAGTCAAAACTCACATCTGAGCCGCTAATCTTGATCGTATCCATACCAACATTGAAGTCTAATATAGTGCTTGGTGTGCTTAGATTATCCCAACTATTAATCCAGAAGCGATCGGCACCCTCTCCTCCGATCATTAAGTCACCACCATCGCTATCAATCAGAATATCGTTTCCTGCTGCACCTGCTAACCAATTTTTATCAGTACCACCGTCGAGCATATCGTCTCCTTCACCACCACCGATTAAATCAAATGATGATGTTTGTTTCACAAATAGCTGAGACGATTCGGGGAATAATGCTTGTTGGCTTCCTGAAATTGCTGTTGGAACGGAAGCACTGTTTAGTTGATAGGATGTTAATCCTAATGCGCTATCTGAATTAAAATTAAGCATGAAGTTACCTCATAATTGCCATAATTTGCAGTTCTTTTAGACGTAAAAATGCCTAAGTTATGTGACGTTTGCGCTTTCTTTGGCTATAAAACAGGGTTTTGGAGCTTGAAGAATAAATCCTGTTTTACGGTGAATCACATTACCTTTTGTTGCGGACAATTTACCTTGTCTGTTCTATCGGAAATTGTTGACTGGTACCCATGTTTTAGTGATAACATTGGGTTTTCTCACAATAAATATAGTATTTTTTGTTTTAAGGTCATCACCTTATGTTGTATCGCCATAGGGCTAGATAAAATAGAGTTTCGCTGCTTTAACGTTATCAACGACAAAAAGAACCTAGTTGCGTTATCTTTTCATCTGTTTGCTTGAAAGCGGAAACCTCATATTTATTTTGCACGCCCAAAATGATTCTAAATGATTTATCGATTTATTTACAGCCGCAAAAAAAATTTAATATATTATTAATAAATCACAGATAAAAACTGAGGATTTTGAAAGTGTTGATGATTACTTTGAAAAACAATAATTTGTAACTGAAATTACATTGACAAAATAGATGAATTAATAAAGAGATACTATCAATTATTTACCAAATTTCCCCGGAGTTACACCAATCAACTTTTTAAAATGTCGATTGAGATGACTTTGATTGGCAAAACCAACCATAAAAGCAACTTGAGCAATACTATATCCCGCGAGTAATAATTCTTGAGCGCGATCGACGCGAGTTTTAATTACATATTGATGGGGTGTCATTCCTACGGACTGCTTAAATAGATGACAAAAATAATGGGGACTCATATGCAGCAAATTTGCTAATTCATTTAAACCTAAATCTCGATCTAAATTATTTCTGATATATTCAACAATTTGATTTAACTGACGTTTGGATAAACCATTTACATATTCTTTAATATTCGGTTTTCGCGCAGAATAATGTTGTAATAAATGTACGGTGAGAGCATTTACCATTGTTTCTGCATACAAACGACTTGCCGATGGATAATTTTCTAAAACATTTTTAATCGCGAGTCCAAGTTGTAAAACCAACGGGTCTGGTGTGGCAAAATGTGGTATTAATTGAACTTGTTCTGGTTGTCTCGAATCGTCAATAGCACGAGCAAAAGCTTTAGTTTCAATACCTAAGATAATAAAATCTCCTTCTGCATCCCAAGCACACTTTTGACCAACATTTGCAGGAGAAATTACCATATCTCCACCAACTACTGAGTCACGTTGAAAACGTCCATCTAACTTTCTATCGGCGTGAATCACGTAGTCATTATGAGTAAAAATAGTAACACTGTGCGCGAGAGGAGTAGAGACTTCGGGAGTTTCAGATGCAGGTTGACACATATACCTGAAAGAAACCCCATCCCACCCGGTGTTTTGACTAGTGAGAATTGGCTGACAGGGAAAAAGTTGGTTTAGCTCATCTTCTTTGGTCAGAACTAAAGCCCGATCTTCTGACATAATGAACACAGAATTCTACACCTTTAGTGTATCAATAATTAAACATTCGGAATTATGTATAAATTCCCGTTTAAAGACGCGACATAATGCCTATGTCCTACGGACACGCTATGCGCGGAGCGCACACTTTGTGAACGTGAACGCTTTTCCACATTAGTTCAAATAAGATTACTTTATGTCCGCTATGTCCGCAGCATGAGGTCAATTACCTTAGAATGCGGCTAGGATTTAATTAACCCAGATAAAAAAAGATTTAAATGGCTGCGATTGATCGACATTCCCAAAACCTTTTGAACCAACTTCAAGAAAAATCAGTTGAAGAATTTAAGTTGGGCTGGTTTGATTGGTTTTGTTTATGGTATCCTCCTGGCTGGCTAATTTTATTTAACCGTCACTGGCAACATTATCATGATGACCCGGACGGGTGGAATTGGTTGGAATATATTTTATTTTTGATTCCTTTGGGATTTTATTTAGCTTTATTGATACGTTGGTTGCGTTTAGGTTGTCGTTTTCCACGCAGTCAAGTAACCGAATTTAACCCGAATTATCAAATTGCTTTTCGGGAAGAAGTTTTACAACCGATTATTAAATATTACTTTCGTGGTGAATTGCAACAAATTGAAAATTTACCGCAACATGGCTCAATGATTGTCGCAATGAATCATGCGGGAATGAGTTTTCCGTGGGATATTTTAACTTTAGGATATTTATTAAGTAAACAGCAAGGATGGGCCGTATATCCGTTAGCTGGAGTTGATTTATTTGAACATCCTTGGATAACTTGGTGGCTTCCATCGGGATGGTCACAGGTATTAGGTGGTGTGAAAGCAAAATATGATGATTTTGAAGCTGCAATTCAGCAACAAAAGATTTTATTATACGCACCAGAAGGTTTAAGAGGACCTAGTAAAGGTTGGTTCAAACGCTATCAGTTACAAAAGTTTGATATTAGCTTTATTAAGTTGAGTCAAAAATATCAAGTTCCGATTTTACCCGTTATTTGTATTGGTAACGAAAAGCTACATCCTTACACTTTAAATATTAGCTGGTTGCAAAAAATATTTGGTTTACCTTTCTTAGCAGCTTCACCTTTGATTCCTTGGTTTGCGCTTTTTCCCAGTATGGGAGTTTGGGCTGGAAAAAGTAAATTACGTTATTTTATTCAGCCTTTATTTGAGATTAATGATAGTAAAAATAGACGGGAATTTTATCAAAAAGCGCAGGAATTGAGAGAAGAAATGCAGCAGCAGATTAATCGGGTTTTATACTCACCGAAACTCTGAAATTTACCCGTTTACCCTGCGTTTCTTTGCGTTTACCTCAGCGTGCCTCTGCGTTTAAAAAAAACCTGCATCTGGCTGATAATTTGTTTTTGAGCCTTTATTAATGGAAGATGTTGCTGTAAAAATTACATCTCACCAACCCCAAACCGATAACCTTTACCGTAAACGCTGTGAATTAATTGCGTTTCATCATTAACCTCAATCTTTCTTCGCAACAGACGAACTAATGCAGCAATCACATTACTGCTGGGTTGTTCGTCTTCTTCCCACAAATGCTGCATAATTTGCGCGTGAGTCAGCAGTTGACCAGTCTTTTCCATCAAATATTGCAATAGTTGACTTTCCTTTTCTGACAATTCAATTATTCTTCCTTGACGATAAGCTATTTGATTTTGAGTATCTAATTCTAAATTTTCTACAATAATTCTTTTACTTTGATTAGCGGATTCTTCCACATTCACACGTCGCAATAAAGCCCGGACTCTTGCTAGTAATTCCCGTAATTCAAAAGGTTTGACTAAGTAATCATCGGCACCTGCATCTAAACCTTGTACTCGGTCGTCCAAAGTATCTTTTGCGGTGAGAAATAATACGGGTGTAGTTACACCTTGCTGTCGTAGCTGCTGACAAATTTCCAAACCAGTTTTTCCCGGTAGCATCCAGTCTAAAATAAGTAAATCGTAATCACCTTTTTGTACAAGTTCACTGCCTACTGTACCGTCAAAAGCTGCATCAACACTATAACCTTCGCGGGTTAATAAGCGAGTTAAGGGGTTGGTGAGTTCGGTTTCGTCGTCAACTATCAATATTCGCATCTTCTGGATTTTGGATTTGAGATTTTGAATTTTAATAACAGATTATTTGTTTTGGACTAACAAATATATCTAATACTAAATAAATGGTAAGTTAAAAATAAAGAGGAGGAAGATGAGAGACAAGGAGAGATTTCTATTATTAACTCTTAACTCTTAACTCTTCAATCCAAAATCCAAAATCTAAAATCCAAAATTGTTATGTTAACTGTCGCATTGCCAAAAGGTGAACTTCTCAAACACAGCGTCCGCTTACTAAAATCTGTGGGTTTGGATTTTAGTGCTTTTTTAACTGAAGAAAATCGTCAATTGCAAATGTTGGATGCTAGCGGGAAGGTTAGAGGACTTAAGGTCAGAGCGCAGGATGTACCCGTTTATGTAGAATACGGACAGGCTCAATTGGGTATTGTTGGTGAAGACGTGTTGCAAGAGAAAAAGCCGCAAGTTGCACGTTTAGTGGATCTGGGATTCGGTTATTGTCGGATGTCGGTAGCCGTAAAAGCGAACAGTTCTTATAAATCACCTTTGGATTTACCCGCAGATTGTAGAGTTGCATCGAAATACGTCAATTGCGCTCGCGATTATTTTCAAAGTTTAGATTTTTCTGTAGAAATTATCCCGCTATCTGGTTCTGTAGAATTGGGACCGATTACGGGAATGTCGGAAGCGATCGTTGATATTGTTTCCACGGGAAAAACTATTAAGGAAAACGGTTTGGTGGAAATCGCAACTTTATATGAAAGTACCGCGATGTTGATTGCTCATCCTTTAAGCTATCGTTTGAATGCGGATGGAATTAACGATTTGATTGGGAAGTTACGAGATACGGTGTTGAGTGAAAAAGTCGGGAGTGGTAATTAGAGGTTAGAGGATGTACTCGATATTTCCTTTGTTTTCCAACCGATATTGGCCGAATTTCACGACCAATTGTTGCGGATTATGGTGCGATGGTACAGCGATTAGGAAATTTTTGTAGTGAGGAGATTGCATCTTCCAATTGGTCGTACCAGTTAGTTGTTTGCGATTTCCGCACTCAGGTTATCTCACATCCAACAATCGTCTTGTAGTAGAAAATATACAGAAAGGCGATCGCACTTCATCCACAAATACAGAAATGCGATCAATTAGCGACTCCTCCGGAGCATCGCACTCCATCAAATATGACATTGGGAATGCGATCGCACTTTCAATCAAAACCACAGAAATGCGATCGCGTTTGGGGAAAGAATGCTAATTACTCAGATTCTTCGCCTAAATAAGATTGGCTACTATGACGAACATGAAGAATTGAAACAACATCTTCTTTGACAACAGCAATTCTTTAATCGTCATTACGGTTCGTAGGTAAGATTTATGCTTCTAGTATAGCGATCGCGCTCTGCATAATTACAAAAGGCGAACCACTTACATCGCATAAGCTTACCGTAAACTCTTTAAGTAAAAGGGTTAAGTATAGAAATATCACATCCCTCAAAGTCCTTTGTATTTCTTGTTATCAGTGTTAGCTGGTGGATTTTGGCTGTTGCAGCAATTAAAATATCAGCCTGAGTGCGAGGTTTACCTTGAGTTTTCAAGTATCCTCTCAACTCACCCGCATATTTAACAGTTTCTAAACTGATGGGAATTACCTGAGAGTAAATAGGCAGAAAATTCTCAAACCATGTTTGAATTCTGGAGTTAGGTTTTGCTGACAAACCATAGCAAATTTCTTCCAGTGTAATAGCGCTGAGAAAAATTGATGAGATGCTTGCACTCCAGGTAAGGACTCCTGGGTTTGGAATTGGACGAGCTAGCTCGCTGATAATATTAGTATCACAGAGAATACTCATGCTATTCTTCGGCAAGTGGGTTGTGTCGTTCCCCTTGTCGTGCAGGAATATCTAAAATATAATCCTCTTCTGCACACAGTTGACGTAGTTCGGTAAAAGCATCTGCCAGAGAAGGGGTTTTTTGCTGCTGATACCAAACTAGAAATTCTTGAAAAAGTTTAGGTTCTACGATCGCAGCAACTAATTCATCTTGTTTGAAGATTAATTGGGGTTCTGAGGTAACCGCATCAATCACAAGAGAGAGTTTTTGTTGGGCTTCGTCAAGCTTCCAGTTCATCTGCTTTCCTTCAAGAATACTGAATTATAGCCTAACGCAATCAGAAACGCGCTCGCACTGTAGCTGTAGCATAATTACAATCATGCGAACTGACAAGTCAGCGCTTCGCGATCGCACTTTCAATCAAAACCACAGAAATGTGAACAACTTACGTCGTGCAGTTCGTTTGGGGTATTATAAATTTCCTGCAACAGCAATTCTTTGATTGTCATTACGGTTCGTAGGTAAGATTTATGCTTCTAGTATAGCGATCGCACCTGCGACTCTTGCGGAATATCGCGCTTTATCTACAAACACACAATAGCATTCACACTTCAACACAGTGGTAATATCTGGAGAAAAAATGCGATCGCGTCCCAACCTGTAGGGGTTTAGCATTGCTAAACCCCTACTGCTAAACCCCTACTGCTAAACCCCTACTGCTAAACCCCTACTGCTAAACCCCTACAACGTTTTTATCTACTACTAAAAAGGTATATCTAATAAAAATCCTTCCTGTAAAGAAATCTGACCAGGATTTTCAGAATCATTTTCCCAATTTAAAGGATTATTAAGAATATATTTTCTAATTGATTCTAAAGATTCTTCATTCCTATTGATATTTTCATAAAAATTTCTTTGCCATACTGGAGATATACTTTTTTGATTGCAAATTTGGTTAATCTGTCTGGTGACTGCACTTTTATAAGACCTAATCACACAAGGAATTGAGCCAGCTACCATTTTTCCATATTGTCTTGGCTTATCCTCTTTTGAAATTGTTTGATTAATCCATAATATGCCATGAATGTGATTAGGCATAATTACAAATATATCTAGTTTTATATGTGGAAAATGTTGAGGAATTTCTTGCCAGCAATTATAAGCAATCATTCCCAGTGAATTTAGTTTTATTTCCCCTTGCTTGATATCACCAAAGATACATTGTTTATTTTTGGTACAAATAGTGATGAAATATGCACCCTCTTGGGTATAGTCGTAACTTTTTAATCGAATAGAGCGACGATGATGAATTTTTGGATTATAGGACATTTTAAAGCGAGGAATTATTTGGATGTTATTTTAGATATTTTCATAAATTTTATATATTTTTTATGTTGCTGATATTATTGATATGGTTAATATTTCAACTATTATTGAAAGATATTGTAAATCTTGCGAACGTTGCGAACATTACAAACATTGTGAATGTTGCGAACGTTGAGAACGTTGTGAATGTTGAAAACGTCGTGAATGTTGTGAACATTGTGAATGTTGCAAATGTTGTGAATGTTGTGAATGTTGTGAATTTTGCGAACGTTGCGAACGTTGTGAATGTTGCGAATGTTGCGAATGTTGCGAACGTTGCGAACGTTGCGAATGTTGTGAATTTTGCGAACGTTGCGAACGTTGCGAACGTTGTAGGGGTTTAGCAATGCTAAACCCCTACGTTAATTTGCGAGAAAAAAGCGATCGCGTTTGGGAAAAGAGTGCGATCGATTAACTTCTAATGCATTTGCTAAATTACTTGAGGTAGAACCAAGTTTCTCAAAATCATAAAGTTTAGTGTCCTAGCGTTTTGCTAGACGAATATATCTACTGACACTACCTACAGCATAGTTCTCAATCCAGTGTAATGTTCCAGCAGTATGACGATTGCCATCTTTGTCACCATCTTTGTCCGTCGTGTAGTTTGATTCGGACAAAAATACTCGTCCATTTTCAACTTTCTCAACAATCGCAACGTGACCAAATTCTCCGCCTAAAAACTGAGCTACATCACCGACTTGAGGAGTTTCATTGCGTCCTAAAATTCTTGCACCATTTTTGAGAGTTCCCCCCCATTGCTTCGCGTTCTGTTGTCCAGGTGGTAACAGTATATCCTCTGGTGTAAAACCTAATTCTTTTAAACGACCATATGCATACCAAGTACAATTACCCTCTCTTCCATAAGAGTTATTACCTAATACGGTAGAACCTAATCCACTTTTAGCAAAGGGATTTCCTTGCTGCATATAAAACTGAGGACGATCTCTAAAGTATTGTGCTTCCTGAGTTGTGAGCAAAGGCGGTGCTACGGGATTAATGCCTCCAAAAGAAGTAAATACTTGACTACCACCAAAAGCAACAATATCAGCTTTACGATCGCCATTTACATCAGCCAACATCCGGGGAAAATCATTATTGTTAGTCCAACCCCCATTATTTTTCGTAAATCCTCCTCCTGCTGGAGATGAAGCGGTTGCAGCTTGGAATGTGCCATTACCATTACCCAGAGAAACAAATACCTGACTTTCACCAAAACCAACAATATCGCCTTTTCCATCACCATTTACATCAGCTAACATCCGGGGGAAATCATTATTGTTAGTCCAACCCCCGTTATTTTTAGTAAACCCTGGAGATGAAGCAGTTGCAGCTTGGAATGTACCATTTCCATTACTCAGAGAAATATAAACTTGAGTTTCATGAAAACCTACAATATCAGCTTTCCCATCACCATTTATATCAGCTAGCATCCGAGGGAAATCATTATTATTAGCCCAACTCCAAGACTTTGTAAACCCTGGAGATGAAGCAGTCGCAGCCTGGAATGTACCATTTCCATTACTCAGAGAAACGTAAACTTGAGTTTCATGAAAACCAACAATATCGGCTTTCCCATCGCCATTTACATCAGCCAACATCCGAGGGAAATCATTATTATTAGCCCAACTCCAAGACTTTGTAAATCCTGGAGATGAAGCAGTCGCAGCTTGAAATGTACCATTTCCATTACTTAGAGAAACGTAAACTTGAGCTTCACCAAAACCAACAATATCGGCTTTCCCATCGCCATTTACATCAGCCAACATCCGAGGGAAATCATTATTATTAGCCCAACCCCCTTGATTTTTAGTAAACCCTCCTCCAGCAGGAGATGAGCTAATTGCGTTTTGGAAGCTACCATTACCATTGCCCAAAGAAACAAAAACTGAATCACCGCCAAAACCAACAATATCGGCTTTCCCATCACCATTTACATCAGCTGACATCCGAGGAAAATCATTATTGTTAGTCCAGCCTCCACGTTCCTTAGTAAATCCTCCTGCGGGAGATGAACTTATGGCAGCTTGAAAAGTATTTTGCTCAACCAAAAGTTCCTTACCATTAATTACCAAAGAGGTAAAATCATTTTCATTTCTTAAATTTACTAGTTCATTAGCTGAAATTGAAATCCCCTGAACTACTCGTTGAAAAATATCACCTTCATCCCCAGCAGCATCAACAAGATTAATCCGAAAATCAACCGAATGTCCAATCTCTTCTAATAAAACACTTTTGATTCCACCAATATTCCTGGCATTTTGCTCTACAAAACTTTGAGATAAATAGATAGTGTCAGTCTTACTTGCATAAGCACCATTTGCACCAATTACATCTAAATCCCCAGATATTTTAATTTGGGGTAAATCACCAAAATTTCCTTTCAACCAGCTTTGCTGTAGCTTAGATACAGTCTTCGCATCCCAACTTGTACCGAAGGCTGTATTCATCGAAGTGTCAAAATCTGAACTTGCAGCAAATTTTTGTAATGACACTTGTGTTTCCTGCACTGCGTCATTAATAATGCTGCCATAGCTACTACTACGACCATTAATATTAATATTTGCCTCTAACGAATCTTTTTGCTTTTCGGAAAAGATGGTCAAGCTTTTGGTCGTGTCTAATTTATTATCTACACCATTAAACGTCATATATACCCCAATAATTAAAGAAAGTTTTTAAATGGGAACTGCTATTACCTCTATCTAATATTGGTATTTAATAATGCTTTATAGCTACAGTATGGATGCTGATTTTATTTGTGAGGAGAAAATAAAATTTTAGTTTTTTTGATAAAGATAAAAATTTATACGTAAATAACCGCCTGCATACTGATGTGAGTCCAAGCGATCGCATCCACTGCAACCCAAAATTAAAAATATTCGATCTGCTTGGTGCGTGACATGAAAAGCAGTATTTTTCGTTTACAATCAATCGAAGTGTCACAGCACCCTACATACAACAAAATATGCCTTTTTGCTAAGTCCCATAATCGTTCTCCGCTTTCTCAAATAAAGTAGAGATAAAACTATTTAACCTTGAATCTTTTGCTGTTTAAGGTATGCTACAAATGGCAATTTGGTTCGCTTAATTCCTAACTATTTTTGATTATGCCAGACGAACTTAAACCAAAATCCCCCCGTGGTCAACGTTTACCTAAGCAACGCTGGCAAATTTATCCTCAAAATCCAGAATTAGCGCAAAAATTAGGAATGGTGACTAATATGTCACCTTTAATTAACCAGTTGTTAATCAATCGCGGTTTTGATTCACCCGAAACCGCACAAATATTTTTACATCCGCAGTCGTTAAATTTACCAGAACCATTAGATGAATTCCCAGATTTAGCAATTAGTGTAGAGTTGCTGCAAAATGCTATTAGTTCTCAAGAAAAAATTGCTATTTGCGGGGATTACGATGCTGATGGGATGACTAGCACCGCTTTACTGTTGCGGAGTCTGCGGGCTTTTGGTGCTGATGTCGATTATGCTATTCCCAGTCGAATGCATGAAGGTTACGGTATCAATAAGCGGATTATTGAAGAGTTTCACGATGAAGGTGTAGGCTTAATTTTAACAGTAGATAATGGGATTTCCGCATTTGAACCTATTGCTAGAGCCAAGGAACTAGGATTAAAAACAATTATTACAGACCATCACGATCTTCCTCAGCAATTACCCCCAGCAGATGCGATTTTAAATCCAAAATTGCTACCCACTACTTCTGTATATCGCGGTGTTGCTGGTGTCGGTGTAGCCTATATTTTGGCGATGTCCTTAGCGCAACAGCTAGGTAGAAGTGAAGAGATATCGGACACCATGTTAGAACTGTTTGCTTTAGGAACAATTGCAGATTTAGCTCCTTTAGTAGGAGTTAACCGTACCTGGGTAAAACGCGGTTTACGATTGTTACCCAAATCGAAAATAGCGGGTATACAAGCGTTGATTCAAATGGCTGGGGTGCAAGCGTTAGGGAGTAAGGGAGATGGGGAGATGGGGAGCAAGGGAGTGGAGGAAGTCGCACAAGTATTTAATAATTCTAATAATCAAAAATCAAAAATCAAAAATCAAAAATCCCTTAAGCCTGATGATATTGGTTTTCGGTTGGGACCGCGAATTAATGCGATCGGTAGAATCGGCGACCCGCAAATTGTGATAGAGTTACTCACTACTGATGATATGGGAATAGCGCTCGAACGCGCAATGCAGTGCGAAGATACTAACGCACGTCGTCGGGAAATGTGCGAGCAAATTGAAAAACAAGCTATAGAACTTGTAGAAACCGAATATGTCGCTTCTTTAAAAGATGACCGAGTATTAGTTGTTGTTCAACCAAACTGGCATCATGGAGTTATTGGGATTGTTGCTTCCCGGTTAGTCGAACGTTATGGTGTTCCTGTGTTTATTGGCACTAACGAAGATGATAAGCATATTCGGGGTTCGGCAAGGGGAATTCCCGAATTTAACGTGTTTGAAGCCTTGCAATATTGTGACGAGAGCTTGGGTAAATACGGAGGTCATAAAGCGGCTGGCGGCTTTTCTTTACCAGTAGAAAATCTGGAAACAGTGCGTCAGTGTTTGAGTGAATTTGCCAATCAATGCCTTGAATTGCAACACCTTAAACCTTTACTTAAAATTGACGCTTTAGCTAATATCGATGAAATTGACCGAGAACTTTATCAACAAATCAGCGCTTTAGAACCCTGCGGAATCGATAATCCAAATCCAGTTTTTTGGACTCCCAGCGTTAAAGTAATTGAACAGCAAATCGTGGGGAAAGGTCACATTAAATTAACTGTTGCTCAAATTATCGACGGACAACAGTATAAAATTAAAGGTATAGCTTGGCGATGGCGTGATTATTTTCCTTTACCACCGTTAGTTGATATTGCTTATAAGCTGAAAGAGAATAATTTTAATGGTAATACTAATATTGAGTTGGAACTATTAGGTGTTAGATTTCCTAACGATTCTAAAATAAATTTTACTTATAAAAATAAACCAGTCAGAACCACATTTACATACGGCGATCGCCAGTATATTTGTGGTATTTATCAAAACGGTGATTTAGCAGAATTAAGGATTAAAAGTCCTGAAGAAAAAGTGTTAGTAGTTCAGTCGGGATACGATATTGGTTTATTAGGAGTAAATCGGGAAGAAGCTGAGAATGTTGATATTTATCAGCCTCCTTATTACGATATTATTCAAGCTGCTTTGAAAGCTTTAGAATCAGTTATAAATCATGAATTTTAGATTTTAAATTTTAACAACGGATACTTTTGTTTTAGATTTTGGATTGAAGATTTTTTTTGTAAAAATGAAAAAAAGGATATCAACTCTCAAATTTATTCATGAAACCAATCTAGAATATAATGAAATCTTAAATTAATAAGTTATTGACTTGATTGTGGGCTAGTTAATCTAAAATCTAAAATCCAAAATTGAATGACTAAACAAACTATTGATTTTGACCTGAATGCAGCGATCGCTGGTACTGAATACGATGAGATGATAATGTCAGTCATACCTGGTTATGAAGCGATGCATCAAATGGCTTTGGCTTGTTTGAGAGCAAAGTTATCGGATGAAGCTAATTTATTAGTCGTTGGTGCTGGTACGGGAATGGAGCTAATCAAATTTGGGAAGGGTAATTCTCAGTGGCAAATTTTAGGTGTTGATCCTTCTCAAAAGATGCTTACGATTGCTCAAGAGAAAATACAGCAGAATGGTTTGTCGGAGCAAGTAAAATTATTTCCAGGATATACCGACGATTTACCCGACAGTTCAATTTATGATGCAGCAACAAGTATTTTGGTCATGCATTTTATCCCCGATGATGGAGGAAAATTGGCTTTTTTACAAAGTATTACTCGCAGGATGAAATCATCTAGTACTTTGATATTAATTGATGTATTTGGTGAAAAAGGAACCGATGATTTTCAAGAAATGACTTCTTTAGTAAAGAAGTTTTGGGAAGAAACGGAAATACCAGAAGCGAAAAAGGTAGAACTTTTAGAAACAATGGATAAAGGTGTTTATCCAATTGCGGAAACCAGAGTTTTGGAATTATTACAGCAAGCTGGTTTTGGTAAAGTGATGCGGTTTTATACAGGTTTGTGGGTTGGTGGTTGGATGGCTGTGAAGGATGATTTGTAATTCTATTAGCGAGCAAGATGCTCGCACTACGTTAACGTACAAATATATAATCCAAAATTAAATAACTATTATCCGTGATAACTACCCCCAGTAACTTTACCCCGAAAAACGATATAGGAATAAATATTGTAGAACAACATAATCGGGATTAAAGCACCGATGAATATAATCATAATTACTAGCGAACTAGGGTCAGCAGCGGCTTGATAAATAGTAATTCGAGTAGGGATAATGAAAGGAAAAACTATTAAAGCTAATCCGATAAATGTCAGTAGAAAAAGCAGTATTGTGATAATAAATGGCGCTCTATCTGCTTTTTGATTTAGGCTTTTAAGTAGTTGCCATATTAGAAAAATTCCGATTAAAGGTATTAAGGCAAAGATATAAACTAAAGGTTTAGAAAATAAGCGAATTCGAGCAGTTTCGTAAATGAAAGGGGTAACACCTGTAATTAAAATTGCTCCGATTAATGTTGTGAAAGCCGCAAGTCTGGCAGTTTTACGGTGAGTTTCTTGCAATTCTCCATCGGTTTTCCAAACTAGGTAAGTGGAACCAATTAAGACATAACCTTGAATTAAAGTTAAAGCTACTAATACCGATGGGATATTTAACCAGTCCCAAGTTGTACCAATAAAATGTCCTTTTTGATCAACTTTAATTCCCGCAAGTACTGCTCCTAAAGCAAATCCCTGTCCTAATGCTGCCATAAAACTTCCGATCGCAAAAGACAGATTCCATACGAATTTGTTTTGGGCTTCTTCGCGGAATTCAAAAGCAACTGCACGAAAGATAAACCCAAAAATCATAATAAAAATTGGGATATAAAGAGCGCTCAGAATTGTCGCGTAAGCTAAGGGAAATGCACCGAACAAACTACCACCCATCAAAACCAGCCAAGTTTCGTTAGCATCCCAAATATTACTCAAGCTAGTCATTAAAATACCGCGACGTTCCTCACTTGAGGAAGTTAAGGATAAAATTCCAACTCCCAAATCAAAGCCATCGAGCATTACGTAAAGAAACAGAAATAATGCTAAAATTCCAAACCATATCTGCGGTAGTAAATAATCTAAAGTTTCCATAAGAATTAATGGGGGGATAGGGAGATGGGGAGATAGGGAGATGGGGAGATAGGGAGATAGGGGGATAGGGAGATGGGGGGATAGGGAGATAGGGAG
>NZ_JAYGHM010000009.1:36733-45633 GCF_034931125.1 Rivularia sp. UHCC 0363
ATGGGGAGATAGGGAGATGGGGAGATAGGGAGATAGGGGGATAGGGAGATGGGGGGATAGGGAGATAGGGAGATGGGGGGATAGGGAGATAGGGGGATAGGGAGATGGGGAGATGGGGAGATAGGGGGATAGGGAGATGGGGAGATAGGGAGATGGGGAGATGGGGAGATAGGGGGATAGGGAGATAGGGAGATGGGGGGATAGGGAGATAGGGGGATAGGGAGATGGGGAGATGGGGAAATAGGGAGATAGGGGGATAGGGAGATAGGGAGATAGGGAGATGGGGAGATAGGGGGATAGGGAGATGGGGAGATAGGGAGATGGGGAGATAGGGAGCAAGATGCTCCCACTACAAATATTTTTTATTTATAACTCCTAACTCTTAACTCCTAACTCTTAACTTTATTACTGTTGTGCTTCCACAGGACGTTCATCGGGGATGAATTGCGCTGGTGTGGTTTCGACTGCGGGTTTTTCTTCTATTCCCGGTACGGGTAAATTAAAGTTAGGTCCCCGACGAATAATCCGACTACCGAAAAATAACGCAGCAATAAATAAGATGCTGTAAACTGTTGCGAAGCAAATAAGTGTTGTTAACACATTACCAGGTGGGATATTTGATACTGCATCAACTGTACGAATTTGGTTGTATACAGTCCAAGGCTGTCTGCCGACACAACGTACAATCCAGCCGGATTCTACCGCTATATAACCCAAAGGTGCAGCGAAAATCCAACCAAGCATCAACCAACTTTGCTCAGTAATATTTTCTGCCGAAAGCTTTCCGCGTAACCACTGAACAACACTCAATAACATTAATCCTGCAAAGAAAAAACCGATCGCAATCATGGTACGGAAAGCATAATAAATTAATCCGACCATATGCGGTCGATCTTCCGGTTTCCACGTTTTTAAACCCTGTACGGGTTCGGAAAGCTTTTGTTTAAATTCTAAAATATAGCCTAAAGCATTAGGAACAGTAATTTGCCAAGCATTTTTTTCCGTCTTCTCATCGGGTATTGCTAATAGACTCCAATCAGCGCTTTCCCCTGCTGGTGTGGTTTCCCATTGCGCTTCCATCGCGGCTAACTTAGAAGGTTGATAGTGATAGACTTGTTCACCGCTCAAATGTCCTACCCAAATTTGTAGAGGTGCGACAATGATAGCAACTGCGATCGCAATTTTTAAAGCAATCGAAAAGAAAGCTGGATTCCGCTGATTAAAAATGTACCAAGCGCTGATTCCACCAATCACAAACAGCGAAGTTTCCAAAGTTGCCAGGAACATATGCGAAACACTCACAGCCATAAAAGGATTAAACACTGCTTTGAAATAATTGCTAACTACAAACTCACCATTAATAAAACTTCCACCTGCGGGAGTTTGTAACCAAGAATTAGCCGACAAAATCCATAAAGTTGACAGATTCGCGCCAAAAGCAACCAAAATCGTCGCCATATAGTGAATTTTCGGGTTAACTCGCTCCCAACCAAACACCATAATCCCTAAAAAAGCAGCCTCCAACATAAAAGCCCAAGACGCTTCAAAACCGATGACACTGCCAAAAAAGTTACCAATAGCTTCCGAAAGCGGGCCCCAATTAGTGCCAAATTGAAATTCCATCGGAATCCCACTAGCTACTCCAATACCAAAGTTGAGAACATAAAGCTTCGACCAAAAACGAGCATGAAAATAGTAATCCTGATTGCGTGTCTTTAACCACAACCCTTCCACAACAACTAAGTAAATTCCTAAGCCCGTAGTTAAAACAGGCCATAACATATGAAAAATCGCCGTCAGTGCAAACTGCATTCGTGACAGCGCTAGTGTATTAGATAAAATTTCCATGAATATAATTAATTGCCCCTCTTGGTTGCTTTCACCTTTTACGTGTCAGCTTTGCCACTCACTAGGTAAGCAGTAAATCCTCCGAAGCGTTACATTATTTTAGTAATTCTTAACGTATGACGACGTGTCGGGGAGGGGGGAGATGGGGAGATAGGGAGATGGGGAGATGGGGGAGATGGGGAGATGGGGAGATGGGGGAGATGGGGAGATGGGGGGAATTAAGAATTTTAAAAAATAATTTAATTTATCTAAGGTAGTGCGAGCATCTTGCTCGCTGTCTATCTCAAGCGAGCAAGATGCTCGCACTACTAAATTAGATATTTTTTAATTTGGAAGTCCCTTAACTGCTAACTGCTCACTGTAATTACATTCCGCAATTTTTATTCACGGGAACTACTTGTTTCATTTTTTGGGGGAAGGGAAGGTTAAGATTTTCCATAAATTTAATAAAATCATCGCGGGTTTTTCCAGCAAAGCGGGGATTTAAGCGTTTTTCTTCCGCAATTGTGGAAACGGTATATCCTTTGTAGTCGTGAGCGGGATAAACTAAGGTTTCGTCGGGTAGGGTGAATAATCTTTTGGTAACGCAATCGTATAAAGTTCCCGCATCACCATCTTGGAAATCAGTTCTTCCACAACCGCGAATAAATAAAGCATCACCAGTTAATAGATGAGTGTTGTTGACTAAATAAGCCATGTGACTGCTGGTATGTCCGGGAGTTGAAATTCCTTCGATGGTAACTGCACCAATTTGTAATACTTGTCCGTGTTGGATATAGCTGTCAGCGCATTTTGTAGGGGAATTTTTAGGTAAAATATTTAAACATCCCGTAGCTTGACGAAGCTTTCCCGCAGCGGTGATGTGGTCTGCATGAATGTGGGTATCCAAACAGTAACGTAAATTTAAGCCAAATTCATTTAATAGATTTAAATCTCGTTCAAATTGTTCTAATACCGGATCTACAATTGCTGCTTCTTTGGTATTATTATCGGCAATTAAATAAGTATAAGTACTAGATTCTGAGTCAATAAGTTGACGGAATAACATAAATTTTAAAATTTCCTGAAGCTAACTAGCAGCTAATATTAATTTTGAAGAGAATACCATTGAACTTTAGGGAAGTGCAGTTGTCAGCAACACAATTAGTCAGATGATGTTTGTTTAGGTTTTAATTTATAAATAAGGTTATTGATAATAAAACTATTCCAAAATACTTATAAGCGTGTTGTATTGCTCGCAAATTGGGTAAAAATAAAATAATTTTTTATTGGTGGAGAGGTAAGGTTAATTTTCAACGCAGAGGAGCGCGTTGACGCGGAGCGTCTTCCCGAAGGGTAGGTAAGCGCAGAGGAACGCAAAGTTTAATTAGAAGCACGATTCACGCGAACTACTTTACCTGTTAAATTTTCTTCTGATGAAATAGCTATATTAATATTCTTTGTTAATCTTTGCCAATTAGTATCTTCTTTACAGGCAATTATTCCAGAATGACTTGGTTTAAGTTTGTGTAATTTAAATAAATCACGACGATTAAAAGTCAAAACAGCACGATTTTCGCTAGTTGCAAAATCTAAAACAGCTTCATCTGCAATTCCTGCATTGTCTGACTCTTTTGTAGTTAGAATATCGTAGCCCAAATCACGAAGTAATTCTACAGCTTGACGGGGAAACTGTTCATCAGCATAAAGACGCACCATAATTGTATTCAGATATTAAATATTTAAAATTTAATCTAAAATTGCATCAGCTTCTTCTTGTTGTTTAATCGCTGTTTCAATTTCATCTGGATATGCTTGAGCATAAACCCAAACATTCACCAAATCCGTCGCATTAAGTTGAGGATAAGCTTCTAAAATATTAGCGTCACTTGCACCTTGAGAACGAAATTTTACTAATAACCATACAGGAATACGAGTTCCTGCAATACAAGCATCTGCACCCATCACACCAGGAGTTTTTGTAATTCCACGAGGGTTTTGATTGATATTTTGGGTTAAAATGCGGATAGCTTCGATTTTTTCGACTGCTGTTAATGATAATAGCTGTGCTTCTAATTCTTTGACTGTCATAAGTTTTTAATTAGCTTTATATCTTTTTATTTTAGGCTATTTGGCTTTAGGGCAATTGAAAAGCTTCTCCATCTGCAATTGTGTAAATATCTGCTTCATCGTTAAGAAAATCCAATGCATTACCACTTTCGACAAGATGTGTAAGTTCGTTAGCTGAAGGGTAGGGAATATCGCTAAGTAATTTTGTTTGTAGTAAAGCTTGTTCTGCTGGAGAAAGTGAGTGAATGAGTTGTACTAGAGATTCTACTAATTGTGTATTAATTGCTTTATTTATGTTTAAGTTGTTCATGATAATAAGGTTAAAGGTTAAAGGTTAAAGGGTTTTAACTCATAACTCCTCACTCCTAACTTATAACTCTTCCACCGCTCCTAATGCTTTTAGTGAGGATTTTTGTTCTGGAGTTAATCCTGTAGCGTCAGTGATATTCATGTTTGCGTAGGGTTTGTTGCTGAGGGTTTTGATGCATTCACCCGTTTCGATGTTCCAGATTTTGATAGTTTCGTCATAGCTACCACTAACTAAAAATTTATCATCTGGGGTAAAAGCAACTGATGAAACTCTATTAGTATGACCTTTTAATGTTTTGATGCATTCACTAGTGCGAAATTCCCATATCTTTATAGTTTGGTCAAGACTACTAACAGCAAGCAATGAACCATCATAGCTAAATCTTAATGACTCTATTCCACAATGATTATCTTGCAAGGTTCCCACGCATTTTCCACTGTCGAAATTCCACATTTTGATTATGCCATCCCTACTACCACTTGCAATGGTTTTACCATTAGGATTCATAGTAACTGAGGATATAGCAGCATCATGTTCTTCTAATGTTCTGAAACAATCTCCAGTATTGATATCCCAAAATTTTATTGTGCAGTCTTTACTAACACTTACTATTGTTTTACTATCAGGACTAAATATAATTGATTTTATTGTATGAGTATGTCCTTGAAAAATTTGTAAACATTTTCCACTGGAAACTTCCCATAATTTAATAGTTTTGTCCAAACTTGCACTAGCAACAATTAAACCATCGAAACCGAAGACTAGATCTGACACAGAGGCTTGGTGTGCGTCTATAGTTTTTAGACAGTTGCCAGTATTAATATCCCAGATTTTTACAGTGCGATCGCCACCACTGCTGGCGATAATTTTACCGTTAGGACTTATAGAAACTGAACTTATCCACTTGTTATGTCCTCTGAGAGTTCTGAAACATTCTCCTGTATTAATATCCCAAAATTTTATTGTTTGATTATTGTTACCACTAATAATAGTTTTGCTATCGGGAGTAATAACAACTGATTGTATCCAATTACTACATCCATGCAAGGTTTGTAAGCATTCTTCAGTATTCGTATCCCAAAGCTTTATTGTTTGGTCATCGCTACAGCTAGCAAGTACTGTATCGTTTGAGTTGAGAGCAATTGCCCGAAGTCTAGCATTATGTCCTTTTAATGTTTTCAAGCATTTTCCATCATCTATAGACCAAATTTTTATTGTATGGTCAGTGCTTGCACTAAAAATAGTTTTGCTATCTTTACTAAAAGCTAAGGAATGAATTACAGCATTATGTCCACTCAGATTATTTATACATTTTCCAGTAGTGACTTCCCAGCGTTTTATCGTTTTATCTGCACCACCACTTACAATGATTTTGCTATCATGACTAAATGCAACTGATTTAATACCATATTCATTGCTCTGCAAAGTTTTAAGACAATTTCCTGTAGAGATATCCCAAACTTTTATAGAAGAATCATAACTACTACTAGCTAAAATTTGACCATTAGGAGCTATTGATACTGCCAATACAGCATGAGTATGTCCTTGCAAAGTTGTAATACATTCTCCAGTAGTGATATCCCAAACTTTTATAGTTTGATCGTCGCTACAACTTGCAAGAATAGTACCGTTTGAGTTGAAAGATAATCCATGCGCTTTATTAGTATGTCCTCGTAAAGTTTTTAAGAGTTGTTTAGTTTGTGAATGCCACAATCTTACGTTACCGGAGTGACTGCAACTAGCGATGATTTTGCTATCTGGACTAAAAGCAACTGAA
This sequence comes from Rivularia sp. UHCC 0363, assembly GCF_034931125.1. Taxonomy (NCBI): domain Bacteria; kingdom Bacillati; phylum Cyanobacteriota; class Cyanophyceae; order Nostocales; family Rivulariaceae; genus Rivularia; species Rivularia sp. UHCC 0363. Next base: position 42,718 of record NZ_JAYGHM010000009.1, read on the forward strand.
CTTACCCAGTTATTATGCCCTCTAAAACAAAAAATTTGCTTTCCATCAGAAACTTGCCATAAACGAATTTCCCCATCAGCACCGCCAGTTACCAGAGATTTATCATCTGGGCTAAATGCTAAAGATAAAATTAAGCCGAAAGGTTTCGTAAAAATAGAGTGACTTAAATTAGCTTTAGCAAAATTGACATTACGAAGAACTACATTACTAAAGTCAGCACCTAAAACTACTGTATTAGTTAAATCTGTATCTTCAATCGCACAATTATCTACCTTCACCAACAAAGTCCCAGCATTCCCCCCAACATAACCAACCTCACCCTCACTCTTCCCTTTCGTCTCCTCAATAACCTCTAACAACTTCTCCCCAACACTTCCTTTATCAATCATCCCCACCAACAAATCCAAAACCGCTTTCGTCAAAGGTGCTTTCCCAACTGTCTCCCTTAATTTCTTCAAAGATTCACTTTTAAAAGATTTCAGTTTCTCTAGCGGAATAGTTTTATCCCTATGACGCTGAAAGTATTCTCCCCACGGAAACTGTAGCGCTATAGTTTTTTTCTCAAAGTCTCCCCTAACAACTTCCAAAAAATCATCAGCTAATACTCCCAATTCAGCGGCAAACTTATACGCAACAAAAAATTCCAACAACGAACGATGGGCTGGAGTGTAATCACCATCAGCATTCCGCACCAACATTGTTTGCCCCATCATGTCATAATGCCAGTGGTCTAAATCTTTTTGTTCCTCAACGGCTGTTCCAAATAACCTGCGAATGCGATCGGGAAATAAGCGATAATTCAAGCTCATTTGGTCATTTGAAAGCATTTCCCAAGCGATTTCACACAGGAAATACATTTTATCTGCCAAAGATGTAAAAGTGCGATCGCTCTTTATATCCCTTTCCATTTTCCGTCGCACTGCATACAAATACACCCGCGACATATCAACGGGTTTTCCGGCTTCGATATCTGGTAATGCTTCTAAAATTAAGTCGCTCATCACCGGACGACGTGCTAAATCTAGAAGTTGGGGATTGTGCATTATCTTGTCTACGGTGTCGCTATTAGCAACATGAGAAAACACCTGTCTTATTTGTGCGTCGCTGAATTTTTCTAATTCCAACACTTCAAATTGCGGATATTCGGCGGTTAAATTGGCGACCGATGCCCGTAACTCTGCGTTTAATAAACTGCGTCCCTGCTTGGCTTCGGGGAAATGTTCGGTACGACAGGTAAGTATAACTTTTGCTCCGGGAACTACTACTTTGGCTAGTTCCCAAAAGTTGTTTACCATCTGTTGTTTATCAACTTTGGCTGCCATTTCATCGAAACCGTCAAATATTAATAACAGTTTCCCCATGCGGTTGAGTTGTTCAAATACCGAACTATTTAAGCTGATTTCGTGTTGGGAATAGAAAAATCCAGCCATGACGTTTTCTACATCCAAGGCTTTCGCGTAATCTCGCAGCAAGATAACCAGAGGTAAACGCGATCGCAACAAACCCCTTTTTTTAGCTTCCTTATACTTCAAAAGTGCATTCCAAGCATAATTAAATGCAAACCATGTTTTTCCTGTACCAAATTCGCCTAATATAGAAAGATGCTCCTTTGCAGGGTCATCTATCCACATATCGACGTAACCATCTATCCATCCGTCTTGTTCGTCGTAGCAACTAATCCCCATTTTATGTTTCGTTATGGGGTCAAATTCTTCTTTGGTACAGGCTAAAGGAACGTACAACTTATCTATTTTGCGTTTCTTCACCTCGGCTTCTAACCAATTTATATAGTTGGTAAAATCTGCGGTTTCATCTATCAGTTCGTCAAGGGTATAGCAAAATAAATTTTTGTGTTCGTCTTTACTTACTTCATCTCTTGCAGCGCGAGAAACCCGACGTGCAGCAATTAACCAGCCTTCATCAGTTTTTTGGGCTTCTACCGCTTGACGTAAAGCCATCAAATCGCTAATTTCCGCTTCCCCATCAATTCCCCTAACTAAAATTCTGTCAAAGCGTCTTCTACCTTGAATTTTGATAATCAATTCAAAATAATCAGCTTCCCAAACCTGATATTTTTCAAATTGATAACCAAGGGTGGAAAACCAACCTTGTAACTGTGTAGCTAAATGTTCGGCTTTACATACATTATTTGTCGTGTCTGTACCTGTTAATTTAGCAAGTTCAGTTTTAATTTCTCTGAGGGTTCCTAGTTGATGTAACTCTTGCTTAATAACTGACAATTCCTGCTGCAAACTCTCAATATTCCGATCCCTTTTCACCTCAGCAGGAGTACGAGTTAACTGTACAACCTTGAGAAAAACCGCGCTAAACTCGGCTAATTCATGCAATACATCAATTTTTTCTTCCCGAATTCCTGCTTCTAAAATATTCCATTCATCGGGTTGGAGAATCTTTTCAACTTCATTTATAACAATATTCGGATTATCAGCATCATAAGCTTTACGAAACGCCTTTTGGACTTTATCTTCTCGAAAAAGCTGTAAGATTGCCAGTGATTTCCCCACCCCATATTCCACCAAAGCGTAATTATAAACACCAGAAAACTCTGCTGGGGGATGATCTGGATCGAGATTAAAGTGTTTGAGTAGTTTAATCACCCTTTCGTTGCGCTTTAATTCATCTTTGGCAAAGTCGCTAATGGTACCGATAAGGGTGTCAAGCATTATCTTAAAATGGGAAGGGATTTTATTTATACTAGCGATTCCTTTCAGTATTGTGCGATTTATTTAGTTGTTGACGATACTTTTCTCAGTTTATTTACTAGTAATCTCTCTTTGACCTTATTTCCTCGGCGTACTCTGTGTCTAGTAAGGTTATTTATTCAACTTACAGACTTAGTAGGTTGGGTTAGACAGGAAAAGAAAATTAAAATTGTAATAATAATTATTAATTCTC
>NZ_JAYGHM010000009.1:45921-53606 GCF_034931125.1 Rivularia sp. UHCC 0363
CCCAACCTACAAACTGTGTATAGTAAGGTTATTAAATTAAACAGCGAGCAAGATGCTCGCACTACAAAATTAAATAATTTATGTTTAAAAAAAACTGATTCTCTAGCCAAGATATTTAAGAACACCGATGGTCAAACTTCAAAAACTAACCTCTAACCTGAGATAAATCTTTTTCTATTTCCACAGTTGGAACATCAAAAACATTTGAATAGAGTAATCCAGCCGCAACTGCTCCCAAAATTGGTGCAACCCAGAACAACCATAATTGCCCGATCGCCCAACCACCAACAAATAAAGCTGGAGCTAAACTACGAGCGGGATTTACAGATGTATTGGTAACAGGAATGCTAATCAAGTGAATTAATGTTAACCCTAAACCGATCGCCATTGGTGCTAAAGCCGCTGGTGCGCGATTATCTGTTGCACCCAAGATAATCATTAAAAACATGAAGGTACAAATGAATTCTGCTGCAAAACAAGCTAATAAAGTATAGTTTCCTGGAGAATGTTCTGCGAAACCATTAGCAGCAAAACCGCTAGTAACTAGGTCAAACTTCGGATTCCCAGTAGCTATTAATGCTAATACTCCAGCACCTGCTACAGCACCCAATAATTGAGCGCCAATATACATGAATAACTCGTTAGCAGGAAAACGTTTTGCGACTGCTAAACCGATGGATACAGCCGGATTTAAGTGACATCCAGAAATATGACCTATAGCATAAGCCATTGTCATTACTGTTAAACCGAATGCCAGCGAAACCCCTACCAAACCGATACCAAGAGGAAATGCGATCGCGTCACCGATTTTTGTAGCATCAGCAATGAATCCAGCAGCTAAAACTGCACTACCGCATCCACCAAATACCAGCCAAAAAGTACCGATAAACTCGGCCAAACACCGTTTAGAAAGTGGCATTTTTTTCAAAGTGTAAATTGATGAAAAAATTATACCAGCCTTAGTGTGATTGATAATACTAATTAATATTTTATTAATAAAAATAAATGGAATATAAATTAAATCTCAAATAAAGTATTTATCCGCTGACGAATCCACTTAAACATACCTTGTTCGGAGTCAATTTTTTCTGGTAAGATTCCTAAACTTGCAAGAGATTCGCTCCTAGTTGCAAGTTCTGCGGAGATTTGGTCTGCTAATTCGGGATGATGTGATAATAGCTTCTGTAAGTTGGTGTGGTCTACTACAAATAAAGTAGTTTGTTCGTTAGTACGAATACTAGCAGAGCGGGGAATTCCCATTAACAATGCCATTTCACCAATAAATTCTCCCGCGTGACGGTTTACAATATGTTTACCAAGTTTTTCGGAATAGATTTCCACCGAACCAGAAAGAATAACATAAAAAGAGTTACCGGGGTCGCCTTCACGACAAATGACTTGTTCTGGTTGTAGTATTTGCCTGTATCCCTGTTCGATTAATTCCCGAATTTGTCGGGGTGTACAGCTTTGGAAATAACTAATTTGACTCAGTAAATCCCGTAAACTTTGAGTTCTTAAATTAGAATTTGTATTTTCAATTGCATCAGAATCAACGGAAGTGCTGTTTTTTGAAGTTAAATTACCAGCACCTTGTAAAAGTGGAATTAAATCTTGAATATTCTTAATATGTAAATCTCTTTGCGGGAAAGGAATATTAATATCTCGACTATTTAATTCTATTTCTATCGAAAAGTTTAAGTCGCTTTTAAATTGAGGAATGCTTGGTGGGTCATCAACCCAAACTAATAATTCAAAATTTAATGAACTATCACCAAATTCCTTAAACCAAACCTTTGGACTGGGTTGTGGTAAAACATGAGGATGTTTTCTCGCTGCGGCTAAAAGTGCTTCTGTAACTAAGGTTGTATCTGTACCGTAAGCAACTCCTACTGGTACGTGAACTCGACATTTTTGGTCGCGATAACTCCAGTTAATAATATTGTTTTCGATAAACTTTTGATTGGGGACAATTACAAATATATTATCTAAAGTACGAACAACTGTAGAACGAATCGAAATTTTTTCTACAATCCCTTTTAAATCATCAACTTCTACTAAATCTCCGACTTTTAACGGCTGTTCAAATAATATTGTAATCCCGCTAATGAAATTACTAGCAACGTTTTGAAATCCGAACCCGATACCAAGACCTAATACCCCAGCAACAACTGTTAAAGAACTCAGGTCAATTCCAGTACCTCTAAGAACAATTAAAAATCCAATTCCAGCAATTAAATAACCAATTACTGAAGAAATGGCTTCTTTTGTACCTCGATCAATTTTGAAACGATTTAATATAGTTTTGCTGATTAAGCGACCGATCAGTCTACCGACAATATAAGCAATGACAGCATAAAAAACGAGTTTGAGAAATAAGTCTAAAGTAAAATAATTACCATCATCCAACTTAAAAAGTTCTGCTTTATATAGATCCTGAAAAAAATCCAGAATTCTTTGTCCCTGTTGCTGAAGCCATTCCATACACTGTCCGGTATATTTAACTGATGAACGCTAGTTAAGAATATACTTGTCTAACTCAAAAAATTCAATCAATTCTTTCAGACTTGCATTATCAGCGGTAGGTGTTAAAGCTGCTATTTCTTGAATTGTTTGCTCGTTAAGATATTTAAACACCTGTTCTTTTAATACTGTAACAACTTCTTCGGGCAAACCTTCAAGTTCTCGATTAAATCTTTTACAGCGTCCTTTGGCAAAGCTTAACTGAAATTTGGCTCTTTTCAACAACCGTTGTCTGAGATTTTCATAGATTTCTCTTTTGTCATCTTGACTATCTGTCTCAGTCATAAATTGTTTAATTAGCGGTATAATATCAAGATTTTCTTCTAACAGTATCAAGCTTCCTTCTTGAAAATAAGCTGGAATTCCATCAATTCCTAATCCACCAATATCTGCTAAGGCAATTATACGGGCTGGTAAGGTTATCTGTTGCTCTAAATTATATAAATCTGGTTGATAAATTAAATTATCGATAGTATCAAAAAGACAAATTGTCGCCGAAATAGTTTGTTTAATTATTTGTAAATCTGTTTGGGTAAATAAAGGAGGAAGTTCGGGGTTTTGAATAATAAATTGTTGATTTAAATCTTCAATATAGTTAATTAATTTGTTAATTGTGGCAGTTTCGCTGACTCCGCTTTCCCGCTGTCTCGCGGTTCCAGGTGCGGTTACAGGCAAAAATTCTTGAATAATATCATGACTAGCAGCACAAATATCAATTAGATGTTTTATTCGCTTACTGTCCGACAAAGCGGGTTGATTAGAGACTTTATCCCAAAAGGGTTCAATAGCATTAAAAATTATTTCTGCTCTACGTTTAACAGCCTCTGCATGGGCAATATTATGAAAGTAAAGCTGCTTTTTTTCGGCTTCTTCTTTCACTTCTATAAAAGCATATTCTATAATCATCGAAACAGCTTCCGCAAAGGTTTTCGGTATTTGGCTTTGGTTTTCGCTATTTGGATTCATGGTATCTTTTTTTACTAAATTAAACTTTTTAAAGACTTTTAGAATGATAAGGTAATTTTGCTGATATTGACCACACTAAAAATACTTATTGTTATGTAAAGATTTGTATAAATATCGGTGTTGCGAGCAAGAACATTCTAATAATTTTAGTAAAAATCAACATTGATATTACTTATAAAATTTCAGTAAAAATCAACATTTAATTTATTTTTGATTCAGTTTTGGAATTAACTGATTACTCCTATTCCGGTGAAAGATTAACTATGTGAGAAAGTAGGGAGAAGAAATTATATTGATAATTGAAGGAGCGTGAAAATAATTTGTAATATCCTTCCCTACGGGACACCTTGCGGTGAACGGGAACACCTCCGGTGAACGTAATTAATGCCCATAAATAAAAATTTGGAAGTTACTTCAACGGTAATTTATAAAACTCAATGATAGCTAAATATATTTGATTTTGAAGATGAGTTGAGATTAATTTTGATTGCTGTTTACTACTCCCTCTTTGAGATTTTTTAGTTAATTGATACAATTAGGGTTAAAAAAACCTAAAAACATACCTATAAATGGCGATCGCTTTTAAAATATACTGCAAGTAAGGGTCATCTCGGAAGCAACGGTTGTCACAATAAGCACTTAGGTTTAGGAGATTCGCTAATGGTTGCAGATAAATTCGAGAATCGAGAAACAGAGCGGGGAAATAAAGGATTTTTTCAGAAATTAGCTACAGCAGGAAATCGAATTCCCTTACGTACCGTGTTGATAGTTCCGTTTGTGTTACAAATTTTCGCAACAGTAGGAATAGTCGGGTATATTTCATTTAGAAATTCGCAAGCAGCGGTAGAAGAAGTTGTTTCTGAGCTTAGAAGCGAAATTAGCAATCGGATTGAGCAGCATCTGAGTAATTACCTGGAAACACCTTATTTAATTAATCAAAATAATCTTTTATCTGCAAGGATGGGTTTATTAAATTTTAACGATCAAGATGCAGTTGCACGTCAATTTTGGCAACAGAAGCAAGTATTTGATATTAATGCTATTTACTTTGGTAATCAAAAAGGTGGATATGTTGGTGCAGAACCAGGTAACACAACTACAATAACTAAGGATTTTTTACCAGGTCAATATTTATATTACAATACCGGAGATAAAGGAGTCAGAATAGGTAATCCGAAGCTAGGTCAGAAAAATTTTGACTCTCGCACTAGACCTTGGTATCAAACTTCAGCTAATAAAATAAGTCCCAAATGGAGCGATATTTATACATACGAAGATGGTAGTGATATTGCGATCGCGGCTACTGCACCTGTATATCAAAACAACGAATTCCAAGGGGTTTTAGGAACTGATTTATCCTTAAATCAAATTACAAATTTTTTACTTACTTTCAAAGTTGGTAAAACAGGTAAAACTTTTATCATTGACCGTGATGGTTTAATCGTTGGGTCTTCAACTAATGAAAAAACGTATTTTAAAGAAGGTAAAGAATTCAAGCGTTTAAATGCTAGTCAAAGTACCGAACCGTTAATTAAACAATCAACACAGTTTTTGATAAATAAATTTGGTGACTTAAATAATATTAAAAAAACTCAACAGTTAGAATTTGAGATTCAAGGAGAAAGTCAATTTTTACAAGTAACAACATTTAATGATAGATATGGATTAGACTGGTTGATTGTTGTTGTTATTCCCGAAGCTGATTTTATGGCACAAATTAATGCCAATCAGCACCATACAATACTATTATGTTTGCTTGCTTTAGTTATCGCTACTATTATTGGTATTATAACTGCTCGGAGAATTTCTCAGCCCATTTCACGTCTCAACCAAGCAGCTAAAAATATTACAGAGGGTAAATGGGAAGCAACAGAAGCTATTCAAGATTCCCGTATTGATGAAGTGGGACAGTTAGCCACTTCATTTAACAGCATGGCTCATCAATTACACCAATCTTTTGAAAGTTTAGAAGAAAAGAATAACGAATTAGAGCGACTTGATAAACTAAAAGATGAATTTTTAGCTAATACTTCCCACGAATTGCGAACTCCTCTGAATGGGATGATTGGTATTTCAGAATCGATGATTGATGGTGCTACGGGAGAAGTCACAAGTTTACAGCAGAAAAACCTTTTGATGATTGCCAATAGCGGACATCGATTATTAGAATTAGTCAACGACATTTTAGATTTTGCTAAGTTGAAAAATCAAACTATCGAACTTCAACTCAAAGCAGTAGGAATACATTCTTTAATTGATGTCGTGTTAGCTTTTAGTCAATCTTTACTTGGTGGGAAAGATTTACAGTTAATTAATTCAACACCCGATGATTTACCTTTAGCTTATGCTGACGAGCATCGTTTAGAGCAAATTCTTTACAATATTATCGGTAACTCGATCAAGTTTACTGAAGGTGGAAGAGTAGAAGTTTTTGCACAAGAAAATCAGCAGCAGTTAGTAATTACAATTTCCGATACAGGAATTGGGATTCCTCCCGAAAAACACCAAAAGATATTTGAATCCTTTGAACAAGCAGACGGTTCAACAGCACGAGAATATGGGGGAACTGGTTTAGGATTAGCTGTTACTAAACAATTGGTTGAACTTCACGGAGGTAAAATTTGGGTGGAATCAGAAGTAGGGAAAGGTTCTAGTTTCAGCTTTACTTTACCAGTTGTAAATACTCAAATCGATAATCAAATTAAACATGAGAACAAGCAGACACAATCCGACCGACGACCAAAATATAAGATGCAAAAAGTTGCTCAAGCCGATATTCCAGGCTCAAATATTGCTGCTTCTGATATTAACAATCTTGTAGAGATTGCATCAACAAATAGTAAATATCATATATTAATTGTTGATGATGAACCAGTTAATCTACAGGTGTTAAATAATCATCTATCGCTGCATAAATACAGAATAACTCAAGCTTTAAGTGGTAAAGATGCTTTAGAAGCCGTAGAAAATGGAGACAAATTTGACTTGATATTACTTGATATCATGATGCCAAAAATGTCCGGTTACAAAGTATGCGCTACATTACGAGAAAAATATCCAGCGCATCAATTACCCGTTGTCATGTTAACCGCGAAAAATCAAGTAACTGATATAGTTACCGGGTTTAAATTTGGTGCAAATGATTATTTAACGAAACCTTTCCACAAAGATGAATTATTAACAAGAATAAAATCTCATCTGAGATTATCTCAAACTAGTAAATCCTACGGTAGATTTGTTCCCCATGAATACCTAAGATTCTTGAGCAAAGAAAGCATTATCGATGTAGAATTAGGCGACCATGTAAGTAAAGAAATGGCGGTAATGTTCTCTGACATTCGTTCATTTACCACTCTTTCCGAAAGTATGACACCTCAAGAAAACTTTGATTTTGTTAATGCTTATTTACGTCAAGTTTCTCCCGTAATTCGCGATCATAGAGGCTTTATTGTCAAGTATCTAGGGGATGGAATGATGGCTGTTTTCCCTAACGGTGCCGATGATGCAGTTGCCGCAGGTATTGGTAAACTGAAAAAAGTTGCAGAGAAAAATATTATAAGAAATGAGAAGGGACAACAGCCGATTAAAGTCGGAATCGGCGTGCATTTCGGTCATATGATGGTAGGAATGGTCGGAGAATCCGCCAGAATGCAGGGAGACGCTTTTTCTGATAACGTTAATTTAACAGCCCGTTTAGAAAGTTTGACTAAATTTTACGGTGTATCTTTAGTAATTAGCGAACAAGCATTACAACACTTGAATAATCCTGAAAAATATCAAATGCGCTTTTTGGATCGTGTCATAGTTAAAGGAAGAAGCGAGGCGATCGCTATTTATGAGATATTAGATGGTGAGTTACCAGAAATTCGCAACTTAAAATTACAAACCCTGGCAGATTTTGAAAACGGATTAGAAAATTATCGCTGTGGAGATTGCGTTCAAGCCAAAGTTTATTTCGAGAAAGTTTTAGCTGTTAATTCTGAAGATAAAGCAGCAGGACTATATTTAGAAAGAGTAGAAGAATTGCAGCAAAAGGGAATTCCTGAAGATTGGTGTGGTGTTTGGTCTATGACGAAGAAGTAGAGATGGGGAGATGGGGAGATGGGGAGATGGGGAGAAATAATTCTTATTAACTCCTAACTCCGAACACTGATTAAATGGATGACATTGATGACACTGATTAATAACTCCGGGTTAAC
>NZ_JAYGHM010000009.1:53720-136631 GCF_034931125.1 Rivularia sp. UHCC 0363
TTTCCTTTGTCCATAAAGCCAAACCTCCACCTTTCCCTCTTGCAGCAATGTAGCTATCTTCTATTAAGAAGTAGGTAAAAAATGCTTGCTGTTTTAAACTTTGTTTATCAAAAGCTGTTTCTCGGTCTTTCCCACCGCGAATATAACCTTGATATAGCTTTAATCCTGATAAAGATAGCTGCATTCTCGTAAAGTCAAATGCAAGGATGTTTTTTTTAGAATAAAACTGTACGGGACCTGTTAAAACTATTTTTAATAAACCGAATTCTACAGAATTTTCAACTGCTTTTTTTTGCGATTCTGATTGACTGTAAGCAAGTTGAATTTTCACCAGTTTTGTTAAAAATTTACCTGCACCTAAAACAACTCCCGCACGTTTGCGAGTCTTTTTAGTTCCGGTAATAAATCCCAATCTCCAATTACCTAATAACTGCGAATAGCTATAATTAATTTTGGTTTGTTTAGCCGTTTTTTCGGCTTCAATTAACGCTGCTACAACATCTGCCGATGCGGGAGGTTTTGTGCTTTTGGTTTGTAAAAATTCCGCAGCTTGTGCGATCGCGTTTTGCATTTTACCAATAAAATATCTGTTTGTTTCATAATTAAGAAAGACGTTGCATTGCAACGTCTCTACATTAATATTTATCTGAATTAACCTTTTTTGATTTCTTTTGCCATTCTCATGAAATTGTCCATATCAGATTTCTTCGGACGACGACGGCTATTACCAGTAGCAGGTTCGGGAGTTTTCACCGTTGCGACGGGTATTTTGGCTTTAGTTGTAGATTCTTCTATGGCTTTTTTAGTGTCGGAATCAACGTAATACCCTGAATCTGAATTAGAAATTCCGAATGTCTTACCAAAAATACCAAAGATATTTCCTAGAAAACCAAAGATTGAACGAAATAAAACAGAAAATAGAGCAATAACGCGGATAAAACTGTTTTGAAAAACCTGTATGAGACGTTGCATGACATCTCCTCCCTTACGAAATAGATTAAATATTAACTGTCTTTCATTGTAACAAATAATGAATAAACTAAAAAATTAACTTGTTGATATGAGCTTTAAAAATAATTCAGTCTTTTGATTAAAAAAAATATTTCTAAAGTAAGATTTACTTTTTTCCGCAAAACTTTTAATCTCAGTTGGGGTAATTCTAATACCAAAAACGCCTTTACTTATAAACTCATAGTAAATAAAGGAAAGGAGATATAAATGCCTACCATTGCGACCAATAATGAAGTTGCCACCGCGATCGTGATTTTTAACGTTGAAGTAGAGCGACAACAAGAATTAATAGATACTATTGCAGAATTTTACGATAAAGGAAAACAACAACCTGGTTTCGTTTCTGCTAATATACACAAAAGTTTAGACGGTGTAAAAGTTGCTAATTACGCTCAGTGGAAAACGAAGGAAGACTTTGAAAACTTTATTAACAATCCCGAAGTCAAGAAAAAAGCAGCAAAAATCATAGAATTTAATCCAGATATCCATGTTTATGAAGTAGTTATTTCTGAATATAAAGAAGGAATACCAAAAATAGATAAAAAATATATTTACCATTTTGCTGAATTCAAAATGCAGCCAGAAAATCAACCCCGGATGATTGAATTAGCGCAAGAAAACGTAGTAAAAGCAATGAAATTACCGGGATTAGTTTCGGCTAACTTTCATCGCAGTCTCGACGGAACTCGCGTAATTAATTACGGACAGTGGAGCAATCAAGAAGCCATTGAAAATTTAAAAAAGCAGCCTGGATTTGGTAGCGATCCTTATTGGGAAGGAATTGCTGAAAACGAACATCATCTTTACGAACTTATTTTATCTGTAAATAACGATTAGAAAAGGACTTAGAAATGTCAACTTATCTAGTAACGGGTGCAAATCGAGGTATCGGCTTAGAATATTGCCGTCAACTCAAAGAGCGTGGTGATAACGTTATTGCTGTATGTCGATCGCTATCAGATGAGTTAAAAGCTTTAGATGTACAAATAGAAACAGACATTGATATTACTTCTGAATCTTCGGTTGCTAAATTAGTTAAACGACTTAACGGTAAAACCCTCGATGTTTTAATTAATAATGCCGGAATTATAGAGCGAGTCAGTCTCGATAACTTAGATTTTGAGAGCATTCGCAGGCAATTTGAAGTTAATGCAGTTGGTCCTTTGAGGTTAACTCAGGCTTTATTAAATAACTTAAAATCGGGTTCCAAAGTTATTATGATGACTAGCCGTATGGGTTCGATTGATGACAATACGAGTGGTGGTTCCTACGGTTATCGGATGTCGAAAGTTGCTTTATCAATGGCGGGTAAATCGTTATCAGAAGACTTGAAATCAAAAGGTATTGCGATCGCGATTCTGCATCCAGGATTAGTTAAAACCCGCATGACTGGCTTTTCAGGAATTACCACAGAAGAATCAGTTAAAGGATTATTAGCTCGGATTGATCAATTAAATATGGAAAATACCGGAACATTCTGGCATTCCAACGGCGAAGTATTGCCTTGGTGATGCGATTTTGGATTACCCTACGGGAAGACGCTTCCGCGTCAATAGATTTTAGATTTTGGATTACTCTTTTTACAAAGTTAAAAAGTTTGTAGTAAGAGTTTTAACTCTTATATTAAGGACTTAAGTCCTTACTATGAACCAACCAAAATCAGTGAAATAAACAACATTAAGACCATGAAATTAGAAGGAAAAGTTGCAATAGTTACAGGTGGTAGCGGCGGTATCGGAGAAGCGATTTGCGAACGTTTGGCGCGAGAAGGTGCGAAAGTTGTTGTTAACTACCGTTCCCATCCCGACGAAGCCAAGGAATCTAAAGAAAAAGTCGAAAAAGCTGGTGGTGAAGGTCACATTGTCAAAGCCGATTTAAGTAAAGTTGACGAGATTAATAACTTAGTTCAAGAAAGTATTAATCATTTTGGTAAGGTCGATCTTTTAGTTAACAATGCAGGTTTAGAAAAACGTGCTGATTTTTGGGATGTCACTGAAGATGATTACGATCTAGTGTTAAATATCAACCTCAAAGCCGTATTTTTTGCAACTCAAGCAGTAGTCAAACATTTTCGCCAAACTAATAACAAAGGCATAATTATTAATATTAGTTCCGTTCACGAAGAACTGCCTTTTCCTCACTTTACTTCCTATTGCGCGAGTAAAGGCGGTGTAAAAATGATTATGCGGAATTTAGCAGTAGAGTTGGGACCCTTAGGAATTACAATTAATAACGTTGCACCTGGAACTATTAACACTCCGATCAACACAAATTTACTCAACAATCCCGAACAGTTAAAAAAAGTTACTCAAAATATTCCCTTGGGACGTTTGGGAGAACCCGAAGATGTTTCAGGAATAGTTGCATTTCTCGCTTCCGATGAAGCTAAATACATTACTGGCTCAACTTTTTATGTTGATGGTGGATTGTTGTGGAATTACAGCGAACAGTAGCATTGCGAGTTTTGTCCTAATAATAATCGCGGTAATAAAATGGAACGTGCTTTTGGTTTAGAAATACCTCAAAATTTAGAAGAAATCTGTCATCCAGAACGTATGGCTCTTTTGGTTTACGATATGCAAGTTGGCATTATGAGCCAATTACCAAAAGAAAAAACTCAAAGAATTACAAATAACATTGTAAAAGTCCTCGAAGCGGCTCGCAAAGGAGGATTTAGAGTATTTTTCTGCCGTCATTTATCGTTACCAAAAGAAGCTGCGGGAGTTTTTCAACTGCGTCAGGCAATGACTTGGCAGGGAACTGATAAAGTTGATGAAGTCAATCCTTGGTTTTTGCGAGATTCCGACGGTTTTCAACTGATTCCCGAACTATCTCCTCTTGCTTCAGAGGTAGTCTTCGACAAAATTACTATGTCTGCTTTTGAGGGGACTTTTTTAGATATCGCTTTAAGAGATTGCGGGATTAATTCCTTTGCGATTGTCGGTATAGCTACGGAAATTGGCATCGAGCCAACGGTTCGTCATGGAGCCGATCGAGGTTACATTCCGGTTATCGTTACGGATGCTTGTGGAGCCGGAAATGATGAAGCCGGAAAGCGTTCTTTGGAGAGTATTAAATTTACTGCTGATGCTGTGATGACTGATGTTGATACGATTTGCAGTCTTTTGAATCGGTCATAACTGTTAGGAAAAGTTACTGTTACAAAACTTACAACAACGAGAAAAATCATGAAAATTGGTATTATTGGTTCGGGTAATATTGGCGGAACTTTGGGGAAACATTGGGCAAAGGTGGGACATGAAGTCATGTTTAGTTCCAGACATCCCGAAGAATTGCAAGACATGGCACAAGAAGTACAAGCAAAAGTTGGTACAGCAGAAGAAACTGCTGCTTTTGGTGAGGTAATTTTACTGGCAATTCCTTATGGAAAAGTGCCTGATGTAGCGCAACAAATAGGCAGTTTGGATAACAAAATTCTTATCGATGCAGGTAATCCCTATCCCCAAAGAGATGGAGATATAGCTCAAAAAGTTATCGATGACGAATCACAAACCGCAACAGGTTATGTCGCTAGTTTATTTCCACGAGCGAAAACCGTTAAAGCTTTCAATTCTATTTATTTTAAGGTGCTAGAAGAAAAAGCATTTCAATCGGGAGAAAACCGTATAGCCGTTCAAATTGCTGGAGATGATGCTCAAGCAAAACAAACAGTAACAAAACTAATTGAAGAAATTGGATTTGCTGCTCAAGACATAGGGGATCTAAGCGAAAGCAGTATTTTTGAACCCGATGCTCCACTTTATAATAAAAACCTCAAAATAGGTGAAGCTGAGAAATTATTGAGCGAGATTAAATAAGCCGTGTTAAAGACAAATTGATTTAATTATTTGAAACATAAAAATGACAAAATTAAACGGAAAAGTCGCAATTATCACGGGTTCATCGAAAGGAATCGGAAAGGCGATCGCCACTAAACTCGCTTCAGATGGTGCAGCAGTAGTCATCAATTATTCCCACAGTGTAGACAAAGCCAACGAAACAGTAGAAGAAATCAAACAGCAGGGAGGAAAGGCAATTTCTTTACAAGCTGATGTCGGTAAAGTTGCTGAAATCGAAAGTTTATTTGAGCAAACTGTTGATAAGTTGGGACAAGTCGATATTTTAGTTAACTGTGCTGGAATTGTCATCTACAAACCTTTAGTAGAAATAACAGAAGCAGACTTTGACAAAATTGTTGCTGTCAACATCAAAGGTACTTATTTCGCCTGCCAGCAAGCGGTTAAACGGATGAATGAAGGGGGACGAATAATTAATATTTCCAGTACCACTACGGCTATGATGCTGCCGAATTACAGCGCATATGTTGCCACCAAGGGAGCGGTAGAACAAGTTACGCGAGTGTTGGCGAAAGAAGTGGGAAGCCGTGGTAAGCTGATGTGCAGCTAAATTAGATAATGCGAAAATTTGAAAAGGTTGTAGTGCGGTAGCGCAGCGTGTCCGTAAGGACATGCATCTTGCTCGCTAGTACTATACAAATTAAATGCGTAGCAGCTTATTACAGTTAACGCTGTCTCTCCGGGACCTACAGATACTGCTTTATTTCGTGAAGGTAAAACCGAAGCACAAATCAAGAAATTTGGCGATATGGCAGCTTTAGGAAGAATTGGAGAAGTAGAAGATATTGCCGATGTAGTTGCTTTTTTAGCTAGCGATGATTCTCGGTGGATTACAGGGCAAAATATTCGCGCTAATGGTGGTTTGGCATAAGCGATCGTTCGTTTATCAGAATATTAAAAAAGACTCGCACTGTATTAACTAATTTAACAACCAAAAATTATGATGAAAACAATAATTTCTCTTTTCTTCGTTTTATTTGTGTCTTTAACAGCCACAATATATCCGACTTCAGATTTTGCCGCTGCCTTAACCTCTCAAAATATATCAGTTTTTCATCCCAACTATAGTAAAACTGTAGCAATAGGAAGAGAAATATTTACCTATAAAACTTTTAATACCTATAAACCTTTTAATAGCAATACTTCTCAAGTTATCTCTAAAACTGAAATAACTCAGCCATCTAAATATGAAGGGTTGCTGTTAAGAAAACACGTTCTTCAGGCTCCAGAAGAAATATACATTATTAAAGGAGACTTTGAGTTTGCTTTCTCCGAGCCAGAGCAAAATACCAAAGTAACCCAAGGTGAGATTGTTTCCATTCCTTCGGGTGTTCCTTTTGGCTTTAAACATATTGGCACGGGAGAAGGAAAAGTTTTAGTAGTAAGTCGAAGTGATGCTTTACCCAAGATGTTATCGGAAGTAGGTACTCTCTTAAAAGACGAATCAAAGATTACTTCTAAGACTAGTGAATTGGACATTAATAAAATTGTCTCGGCTGCTAAAAAAAATGGGATTGAGTTTTTGAATTAACGAAGCCGAATACTCATAAAATATTGATAGCAGACAATGGTGGCATCAGACAAAATAATTGCAGTCAACTTCAGTCAGGAAAAAGCAACATCACAAGTACTTTCCCATCCAAATCTACTTTCTTCTCATCAAGCTGGTTGGGATGGAATGTACCTGGAATATCATGATTCTCCATCGCATGAAACTCCAGAGCATTATCCCACGCAGCACGTTATCGCAATTCAAACTAAAGGAATTGTCGAAGCACAGCGCAAATTGGGCGATCGCTTCTCACAAGAACAGATTCATGTCGGGGATGTTTGTGTTGTACCTGCTTATACTCGTCATTGGATTGACTCTAAAGGAGAGCAAGGTTTGATTCTTGTCAGCCTTGAGCCATCGTTTTTATCACAAACTATTCCCGATTTTGATTCCGATAATATTGAACTGTTGCCACATTTTGCTCAACCCGATCCACTCATTCACCAAATCGGATTGTCGCTTAAAACTGCTTTACAAACTAATTCAGCAGGTAATCGTTTTTATGCAGAATCATTAGGTGTTGCTTTGATTGCCCATTTGATGCAGTTTTACACGAGTTAAAAAAAAACCCGCTTTCAAATAAGGATATACTACCCGAAGACGCGAAAATAAAACAAGCAAAAGATTACATTCACGCTCATTTAAACGAAAAATTATCTTTAGAAGCGATCGCAGCAACAATTTATATGAGCCAGTATTATTTTTGCCGCGCATTCAAGCAGACTACGGGGTTAACTCCTTGGCAATATGTAATCAAAAAACGCATTGAATTAGCGAAAAGATTGCTAAAGATACCGCAGCTATCAATCGTAGAAATTAGTTATCAACTAGGATACTCAACCCCGGCACAGTTTACCAACTTTTTTCGCAAGCACACGGGTATTACTCCATCGGTATATAAGAAAAAACTTTAGTAATAGTTCGTTCGGGAGTAGCTTAGCTAGCCATTTATTTTTTGGATAAATTGAACTAAATTATCTTCTGGATCGCGTATAAAAACTTATCATTGCTTCTGTCGTTCTTCAAGTAGCAAATGCTCGTATTCCTCAGCCGATTTCAGCTTTTGCAAAAGCTTTTCTTTGTGAGCGCGAACCTTTTCAAGCTGGTCTGCCACAAAATCAGTTTCTAGAAATTCCTTAACAATTCTTGCCTGCTCCTCTTCGGGTGGGAGTAGCCCTGCGATAGCTCCTGATTCAAGTTCATCGATTTCTTTCCACCTTGCCAGTTGCTCAGGTGTTGGCTGATAAGTCTTTGGTCTTCCTATCTGCGATGATTGTTCTGACATAATTCAAACCTTATTTAATCAATCAAAAGCTGCGGAATTTCTTTTTTGGTCAAGGTCAAGGAGTAACATTGATGCGCTATTCGGATTAAGTATCATCTTCCCAGAACCATTTGTTTCCTCAAATCCAATTTTTTGGTAAAATCTCTTCGCACCTGGGATTGTCATTAACTTAAATATGTTACTCAATTCGCTTTCCTGGCTTTCTTTAATTATACCTTCCACTAGTGATGTAGCTGCACCTTTTCTTCTTTGTAATTGTTGATATTCTATGGTATTCCAAGGACTATTGGTAAGGCTTTCTATCTCCAAACAATCTGTATAAGTGTCTTCAAATAAAATAGATGTTTCTTGAATTATACAAACAGAAGCTAATAAACCTTGGTCGTCAATTACACCCCTAAAACTATCTTCTTTATTTAGTAAACTATCTACAATCTGTCTGGTTTTTAAGATACCTCTATAGAAATCAGTTCCTCTAGCGTTTTCTTCTCTTCCTTCATAATAAGTATTAACGTATTCCCTAGCTTTTCTAGCCCAAAGAACCAAGCCCTGTCGTACTTCCCTTGTTGCCCCAACAATATATCTGAACTCGTTCATTCAATTTTTTTTCAAGTAATAAATTTATTTCATCCTGCCAGTGCATTGAATGGTAAAACCTCCCCTCACTTCTTTTTATATTTTTCGCGAAACTTTGCAATGCATCTTTTTTTACTACTCCCTATGTTCTTTGAGAGTTTTAACTAACAACTTGCACCAATCGCTACTTTCGTCTATCTAAAATTAGAGATTGCACGTTAACCGCAAGATTTGAAAACAATTAGCAAGATTTGTTATTGAGAGCTTAGAGCAACACCGTTAAGGTAAATATCATCAATTTAGTTTTACTGCTCTAGAAAAAATTAATGAAAGTACTTGTAACAGGTGCAACCGGATATGCCGGATTTTATGCTGCGATCGCACTACGCATGTCGGGACATCATGTATATGGATTAACACGGGATGACAGTAAACCCCGCGCTCAAGAATTGCAAAAACATGAAGTAGAGTTAGCGATCAGTGATGTCAGCAAACCTGATAGTTATCGTCAGTTTATCGAAGATAGCGATGCGATCGTTCATGCCATGATGGATTTTGAAAATCCCCAAAATACCGATTTAACGCTGTTCGATACGTTACAGTCAGTTGCAGAAAGTTCAAACAGAAATCGCTGCTTCGTCTACACTACAGGCTGCTCAATTTACGGCAAACGTCCGGAGCGCGTTATGGATGAAACCACACCTCCTAATCCCAACCACAAATTAGCCTTTCGCATGGAATTAGAGCAAAAGCTGTTTGCAATGCCGATTCCTAACTGTCAAAAAGTTGTATTGCGTCCCGGTTTTATGTACGGATTAGATGGGAAGTCCAGCATAACCGGGATGTGGTTTCAAATGGGGGAGCAGGGGAAAGCTATTTACCGTGGTGATAAAGATAAAGGATGGAGTTGGGTACACGTTCGAGATTTAGCAGAAGCCTATGTGCGGGTAGTTGAAAGTAGTAAGGCGATCGATGGTGAAGTGTTTTGTATTGCTGAGGAACAGCGTCCTAAATGTATTGAAATTATGCGAGCTTGTCTCAAAGCAGCAGATTACAACGGCGAAATTGAATTTGGCGAACCTCAAGAGGATGATGTAACTAGCGTGTGGTTTGACCAGAATGAGTTTATTACTTCACAAAAAGCACGTCGCTTGCTGGGATGGGTTCCGCAACATATTGGGGTTATTGATGAAATTGAAACCTATTATAGCGCTTGGAAAGCATCTCAATAATTTTAGTATTTAGTAGAAAAAAAATGAGTTTAAGCGAACAACAGGCAATAGAACAAGAGTTACTAGAACTAGACAAAACATTTTTGGATGCGATTCTAAACCATGATGTTGCATTAGTTGAACGTATCTTACCTTCGGACTTTTTATCTGTGTTTCCAAATGGTCGTTTAGCAGATAAAGCAGCAGAACTTGACAATGTTAGAACTGTCGAACTTGAGTCCTATTCTACCGATGAGGTTCAAGTCCATTGGTACGCAAATAATGTAGCGATTATAAATTTTCGTCTTTCGCTAAAGATGAATAATCAGGATATCAAGCAAGTGCGCGATTCCCATGTATATTTGAAGCGCGATGGAGGCTGGCAAATGATTATGGGACAAACAACCCCAATTCTTAGTTAGAAAGCGAGATTAAGTTTGCCGAACCCCAAAATATTGATACAACCGGAACAAGTTCATTAAGCAATCAATTATTTTTTATATATATCCCCTCTCGAACCAATTACATAAATTTCGATGTCTCTGGATTCAAGATCGAGTGTAAAAATAATTCTGTTTTTGCCTATACGTAATCTGTAGAACCCTTCCCAATCACCTTTCATCTTTTTGATATCTAGTTCTGTAAATGGAATAATTCCCAGTTCTTCGACAGCAATAACAATTTGATTCAATTGCTCTCGTATATTTTCAACATCGTCAGGATTTGCTTTTTCTAAGAATTTAATCGCTTGTTTACGAAATTTTATGGTCATTTTTAAGCCAATCGGTCATATCAACAACTTCATCATCAGCATATTTTGAAGGTACACCAAATTCGGCTTCAATTTCGGACTGTTCTTCATCACTTATGTAAGGAATTAAAATTTGGCAAAGGCGAAGTCTTTCTTCTTCTAAAACTTCACGCATAGTCTCTTTAATCAATGCTTTTAACTGTTGGATTTCCACACTTGTACTTATTAATTTTAATTAAATTATATATTGATTTTAGCTAACCTTTGCTTTTGCTGGTTAAGTTAGTTTTGAGCAGCATCCCATTAGTTGGGGAATCTTGATGAACGAGCAATTACAATTATTAACAGACCATTTGAGTGTTATTGAATTAGTAAATCGATTTGGATTAGCGATTGATTTACGAGATTGGGAAAAATTGCAAAGCTTGTTTATGAATCCCACTGAGTTCGATTACTCTTCAATCGGAGTCGAATCCGGACAATTGTCACCTGAAGAAATCGCGAATACTGCTCGTCACGATTTATCGGGATTTCAAGCGACTCAACACCAGATTACCAATCATCAAGTAAAAGTAGAAGGCGATCGCGCAACTTGTCAAGCCCATGTGCGAGCCATGCATTTTTTACCAAACGACGAAGGCGATTCTATATTTGAAATGGGCGGTTACTATACAGTTCAACTGATGAGTAGTGAATCTGAATGGAAAATTCAACATTGGAAATTTAGAGTTTTGTGGTCTTATGGAAATGAGGATTTGTTTAAACTTGCTCAAGCCAAGCTGTAGTTTGTAAATATGAGATGAGATGGTATGACCATCAGAACCGCGACCCTTGAAGATGTCAAAGATATTGCCACAATTCATGTTAAAGCTTGGCAAGCAGCTTACAAAAAACTTAATATAAATATTCTTTTCCTTTGCGTACCTTTGCGTTAACCTTTGCGTACCTTTGCGTTTCAATAAAAGGGATAATTCTAAAAAACCCTTCTCCCATCTCATGATAGAACCCAAAATTATCGTAGATTCCCAACACCACAATGCTGAATGTCCTTTATGGCATCCCCAGCAGCAGTGTCTCTACTGGACGGATATCCCTGAAGGAAAACTTTTTCGCTACTATCCAAAGACAGATGTTTTTTCAGAAATTTATTATGGTGAACCCGTTGGTGGTTTAACTCTCCAAGTTGATGGTTCTTTACTATTATTTAAAACCAAAGGAACTATTGAACGTTGGGAAGAAGGTAAAATTACGACCATAGTTGACGAAATTCCCGCAGAAACACACACCCGTTTTAACGACGCGATCGCAGACCCGATGGGACGAGTTTTTTCGGGTACAATGGCAACACCAGATGATCAAGGCAGACTCTACCGCATAGATACCGATGGTTCGATTCATGTAATGTTAGAAGGACTTTTAGTTCCCAACGGTATGGGTTTTTCTCCAGATTTAAAATACTTTTATTTTACCGATTCGGATGCTCGTACTATTTACCGTTTCAATTACGACAAAGAAACCGGCAATATTACCAATGGAGAACATCATATTATTACTCTTCCGGGTGAAGGAGTTCCCGACGGAATGACTGTTGATGCTGAAGGCTACATTTGGTCGGCTCGTTGGGATGGAGGACACCTGTATCGTTATACTCCTAACGGTAGCGAAGTTTTACGCATTCCTTTTCCAGCTTTGAAAGTTACCTGCATGGCTTTCGGAGGCTCTGACTACAACGAACTCTATGTTAGTACTGCCGGAGGTAACGACCGTTCTAGAGAAGGTACTGGTGCCGGAGCAATTTTTCATCTTCAGATTGACGTTAAGGGAGTGCCAGAATATACATCGCGGATTTTTAATTATTAGTAATAAAACAAAAAAGTTATGTGTGGAAGATTTACTTTGACCGCAGAAGCAGACGAAATAAGAGAAGTTTTTGAGATCTCCGATACTAGTAATTACGAGTGGGAAGCTCGATATAACATAGCACCAACGCAAACGGTAGCGGCTGTTTTATATAACTCCGATAAACAACGTGAATTGCGATCGCTATATTGGGGATTAATTCCTAGCTGGGCAAAAGATACCAAAATTGCAGCAAAATTGATTAATGCTAGAGCGGAAACATTAGCAGAAAAACCTTCTTTCCGTTCGGCTTTTAAACGCAAACGCTGTTTGGTGCTTGCAGACGGCTTTTATGAATGGAAACGTATAGAAAAGAAAAAACAGCCATACTACTTTCAGTTGCAAAATAAACAGCCTTTTGCTTTTGCGGGTTTGTGGGAACAATGGCATCCCGACGATGAAAACATAACTTCCTGTACAATAATTACCACAGATGCCAACAAAGTATTGCAGCCAATTCATCATCGAATGCCGGTGATGCTCCAACAGCAAGATTACGAAAGGTGGTTAGACCCGCTACAGGAAACCGAAATATTACAGCAACTATTGCAACCTTACCCAGCCGAGGAGATGAGTGCTTATGCAGTCAGCACAAAAGTTAATAATCCGCTTCACAGCAGTCCAGACTGCATTGCTCCAGAAAGAGAAGAAAATTAACAGTTAATTGCTCTGTGGATCGGTTAAATTAGCTATTAAGCGAAATTCTAACAGTTAACCGTTATCAGTTTTTTGATAGTAAATCATCATAATTATTAGATATGCCAAGAACTCAGAAAAACGATAATTTTATCGACAAATCTTTTACAGTAATGGCAGACCTGATATTGAAACTTCTGCCAACCAATCAGAAAGCTAAAGAAGCATTTGTTTACTATCGAGATGGGATGTCAGCCCAAGCAGACGGTGAATATGCCGAAGCTTTAGACAACTACGAAGAAGCTTTGACACTCGAAGAAAACCTTTTCGACAAGAGCTATATCCTCTATAACATGGGGTTAATTTACGCCAGTAACGGCGACCATGACAAAGCATTAGAGCTATATCATGAAGCAATAGAATTGAATCCACGTTTACCTCAAGCCTTAAACAACATCGCCGTTATATACCACTTCAAAGGTGAAAAAGCCAAAGAAGGAGGGGATAGAGATGCTGGAGAAGCGCTGTTCGATCAAGCCGCAGACTACTGGGTTCGAGCAATTCGCATGGCTCCCAACAACTACATCGAAGCGCAAAACTGGCTCAAAACCACAGGGCGATCGCAACTTGACGTATATTTTTAGTTGTTAGTAGTTAGATAAAATACCGTATTAACCTCACCCCTTCCCCTCTCCTTAGTAAGGAGAGGGGAGCAATACGGCGGGGTGAGGTTTCTTAAAGCGCTATATTTATGACTAACCACTTAATCTTTAATTGTTAAATTATCACTAAAAAAAAATGATTGACCGCGAACAAGTACGTAAAGTAGCACAACTTGCCCGTTTAGAATTAACAGCAGCAGAAGAAGAAAAATTCACCACTCAGTTAGGTGATATTCTCGACTACTTCGAGCAATTAAGCGAACTAGACGTGACCGACGTATTACCCACAACCAGAGCGATCGATGTCAGCAACGTCACCCGTGAAGACAAATTACAGCCCTACCCAGATCGAGAAGCCATCCTTCAAAGCGCACCAGAACAAGAAGGTGAATATTTCAAAGTTCCGAAAATTTTGAATTAAGAATAATTTAGGATAGGGAGGAGTTAGGAATTAGGAGTTAGGAGTGAGGAATTAGGAATTAATAATTTTTACTTCTCTTTATCCCCTTGTCCCCCCATCTCCCCATCTCCCCATCTCCCTTTCCTAAGATAGTGTTATGTAACGAAATATTGCGGTTAAATATAATTATTAGCTTATTTTTTCGGAATTTTCGCAGTTATGACAACTTCAAATAATCAATTTAAGGTTAGTAAATCTGAAGATGAATGGAAGCAAAATTTGACACCTGAGCAGTATCAAGTTTTGCGGAAACACGGTACAGAACGTGCTGGTACAAGTTCGTTAGATAAAAATTATGACGAAGGGACTTACGTATGTGCTGGTTGCGGTCAGCCTCTGTTTACTTCAGAAACTAAGTTCAATAGCGGTACGGGTTGGCCTAGTTTTTACGCACCTATAGAGGGTGCAATTGAGACATCGGAAGATAGAAAATTGTTTATGTCTAGAACCGAGGTTCATTGTAGTAACTGTGGTGGACATTTGGGTCATGTATTTGGTGATGGCCCCAAACCTACTGGTCAACGTTATTGTATGAATGGTGTATCGCTGGAATTTGAGCCGGAAAAAGAGGCTTAATTCGCCGGAATTCATCAGTTGTAATCATTGGAGGCAGAGCCTCTAAACCTTAGTTCCCAGGCTGAGCCTGGGAACCAGAAAATATAAAATATTTATAACCCGCGCAGGCGGGTTTTGCCTGTTTAGTTGTGAATAAAATTTAACTTTAAATACTTAATAAATACTACCAAACTTCAGCCATATCTAAGATAAATCCCGGCAATATTTTTCACCCGATCAGGAATGGCCGCAATTGTCACAAGATCCTGGTTGGTGCGTGACACGAAATCCTTATTATTTCGTTAAAATCAAGCAAAGTGTCACAGCACCCTACGAGTAAAATATGCCAGTTGCGTAAGTCCTACCGATAAAGAAGCGGGATTATCTAATATTTCGACATTAGACCCTTTCTATACTTATACTTTGCGGTTTTTACGGTCAATTAACCATCCCAATTTTGCTCCATTTCCGATATATTCTTGCATCTTTTCTCGTAACGATTTCATATTGTCGGAAGCCGATCGCAATTCCACAACAAAGTCGGGACATATAGGAGCAAAACCTTGTTTTTCTTCTGTACTCAGTGCTTCCCAACGTTCTAATTTTACCCAAGATGCATCTGGAGAACGGTTTGCATCATTAGGTAAACTAAACCCAGTAGATGAATTAAAAGCTATTCCCAGCTTAGTTTGACGATTCCACAGCCATAGTTGTGCTTCAATACCCAGGTTGCGGTTTCCTGTTTCACTTCCCGTTGGAGGCATTATGATTAACTCTCCTGTCGCGGTTCGTTCTAATCTTATATCATGGTTTGCGATCGCTAATTCTTTGAATTGTTCGCGAGTTACTTTAAAGGCTTCGGGAATGTTAACGGTAGGTTTGAACATGGGAAATATGATTTCGTAGCACCACAAGGGTATAACTTTATGCAATCAATAACCTTGCGCGATCGGCTTGTTCCTGTACAGTTTCTTTCAACCACTCGCTAATCGATTTACCTAATTTAATCGCAATTGTCGGGTCTTTTGTCAAAGTTTCATAGATTTTCTGCTGCAATTCTGGCTTCTTTTTAAGCGCTAAATCGTTGATTCTACTATCGGAAACAAATTTACGTATCCAAGCGGGAATATCTGTTTCTTTAACTAATGATTCACCAGCAAAGTAAGCAACAATTCCGATAATTGGAGCGATGATTCCAGCGAAAATTATGACGTGAAATAAACCAGCGAGAACGACACCGACAATAAGCGCAACCAGATGTCCGACAAATACCGAAAGTCCGCTTAAATCGTCAAATGAAATGGATGTCGGAACTTTCCCAGTATGGTCTCCTAAGTCAATAGTTTTACTACCAAATGTACCTAAAGGTAAACCATATTTACTGCATATAGTATCGGTTTCTTCTCTGACTTCATCTTGCACGTTTGCTAACCAAGCTAATAAGCATTTAGTGACTTTACTATTACCATCGCTTCCCGTTAGCCATGTTTTAGCTCGTTTTTCAATTTCTAATTCTAAAGCTTTCAGGGTAACAATCTCTCGATCTCGCCAAGATTTAACGCTCGGTTTGACTACTTCTTCTACCAAACCGTTAGCTAATTCTGCTGCTAATTTATTCAGAAATGCTGGTACATGATTACCGACAATACTCGTTAATTCATTATCCAAAAATTTGCTAATTTCATCCATAAAACCGGATGTACGAATATACACTCTTCCCCAACGTGCTAAACCTCTAGCAATACATAATTCGGGTTCACCGTCGCGTTTACAAGGTAGATTCGGAAATATTTCTTGACAAATATCAAACACAAAACCCATTTTGGAAGCGCTACCTGTAAGTAAAATTGCGCTAGGTACAATAGCCTGTTTGTCTAATTTTTGTTTTGCGATTTGTAACTGACTTGCGAATGCACTGCGCCAACTTTTATTATCTAATTCAGGTAAAGGTTGATTTAGGATAGCATCAATAATTTTACCATTTACTAAAGGTGAAAATTTAAACTTTCTTTGAATATCTTCGCTACCAACGTTAACTAAATCATCTTTATAATTATCTTGATAGTTAAAGTATTCTTCTTTGGCTTTACGACAGCGAAGTTCGCAACGATTTTTATATACAGGAGTTTGTTTAAAAATTTGCTCTAGTTTTTCTATTTCTGCTAGTTGCCAAATTTCTGCATCGTCGAGATGTTTTCCCAATTTTAAAATATCTTCGCTTTGTTTGCGATATTGTCGATGTAATTCCAGCGTTTTCTTGAGGATTTCTTTCTCAATTAAAGATGCACCTAAATCGTATCCGAAATCTATCGGAGTATCGGACATCCCTTTAACTAAAGTAAAATCTGTAGTGGAAGAACCAATATCAATTACTAATACCGATTTTTCTAACTCTTGAATTGTAAAAATACCGCTTTCTTTAGCATGCATTAAAGCACCGCGAGACTCTTTTACAACGGTTGAATTAGGTACAGTTTCGGAAATAAGTTGTTGATAAGTTTGAATTTCTTCTATCCACCATCCAGAAGGACAACCAACAAAAAAGTAGTTTGTGTCCGTACTTTGAATTTGATTTGTCTCAACTAAATGTTGATAGATCGCGTTAACAAATTCTTTAATGGTTCTTTGATAAGAGAAATCATCAAATTTTCTAGATTTAAAAGCAATTTCTAAAACAGTTGCATCAGATAGCTGACAAGCCATTTCCCCGATGATAATTCCCCGCTGTGGATGATGCGCGATCGCAGTTATTTGACTTTTTCTGTTATTAATTAATAGACTTTGCGGGTTAGTTTCCTGATTATCCGCACGTACCCAAGTTAATGCGGTTTCTCCATGTCCTAAATCAAATCCAATAATTCTTGTATTGTGGTAATCTTGCATTTATTTATCCTATCTCAATAGCTATCTTTCTAATCTTCTTTGATGCTAAAACTATGGTGCGGGTTCGATAACACTTCCGGGTAATAAAACTCGTTCATCTTTAACAAAAGCGTGTTTTAGCGTTACATAATCGGTAACTTCTGGGTCGATACTTGGTTCAAAATAGAACATATTCCAAGCTTTTTCTACTTCTATATCTGGCTGATAAATCCGGGCTTCAATTCCATAACTTCTTAATATTGTGATTGCTTGTTCGATGCGTCTGCGGACTGTAATTGGTAATTTAGTTTCTTCATCTAGCGCATCTGCCATTAATTCTTGAAGATACTCTAATAAGTCTAAATTATTTTCTAAACCCACAGTTGGGTTTTTTTCTGTTTTTGAACCGTAACCGGAAATTGTTTGGTCTATGTATTGAAAGTTCTGATATAAATAAGCAAGTAATTTATCAATGTCTATAGTTATTTTTGGTTGATTTTGAATAATTTGATTTTGAATAGTTTGATTTTGATAATTATCTGTATCGGGTAACTGCTTTTTAACAACTTTACTATACACACCTCCCGTGACTAAACCTATTATTGCTCCCACCAAACCCCAGCTAATTCCTCCTTCCAAAGTTCCCGCTAAACCTGCTGCTAACAAGCTACTAACGACTACACGGCTTTTTTGTAGTGGCTGTAAAAAAATCTGTTTATAATAACTAGGTGAAGTCCAATTTTGAATATTTCTTTGAGTTTGAATAGCTGTCGTGAGAGGAGATAAAATATTTTTACTGAATTCGGCTTGAACTTCGGAAATATCAAAAGATTTTTCTGGGACATTTATACTTAAGTCTTGTAATTCAACCGAAGTCAATATTCTCAAATTTGCTTTCATCCCCTCTAACATATTCCTCGCAAGTCGTGCTTGTGGTGGGGTCAATTCTTTGATATATTCCCCATTGAGATCCGTAAGTTGATTTAATTCATCTTGGACTATTTTAACTATTTCCTCGATTGTATTTGCAGTTCCGAGAGAAGACTTAAGTTTTTCCTTGAGATTCTGATATTCCGATACAAGATTTTTCATAATTAAACATACACGATTAATATTAAATTATAGAATTTAGTCACTTATGATAATTTATTCTTTGATTAAGCATTTTGGCATCATCCTATAGTATGTTTAGTCCTAGCTATTACTACCCTTAAAGACATATTGTTTCATACTTATCCTGAATTCTTAACTTTAATAATTTAGACCTAGCCTACTTACTTTTACCTACGATATCAGTACAAGTAAAGTTTATCGAATACACTTACTTCTCTCCTAACAGAAAATTATAGAAGCTAAGGGAGTAAGGAGTAGACAAAGAAATCACATTAATATTATTCTTTTTGTAAATAATTTTGTGTAGTGCGTAACAGTTGACTGTATAAGGTAATTTATATCACTTGACGTTGCGATCAAATCGAAACTATGATGTCTTGATTATCCGGATAAGACCGCGAATATCTGGATAAGCTTTGTGAGTAAATCCAATTATATCCTCCAACACACACGCATGAAATTGAACTGGTTTTTATTTAGCCTTGCCAGTATTGTAATGCTATCGGCTCCGGCTAAAGCAGCAAAATTACCTCAGCAACCGATTGACTCATCTAAAGCAGCCGTTAGTGACATTAAATACAATAATTATAAAAAGTTAATTGCTGAAAATAGTTCGGATTTATCGTTACCTGGAATCAAATTTACTCCCTCTCAACCTGAAACTATCTTTTCAAATCCCAGTGATGGTTCTTCGTTTGCGGGAGTGCTTCATTTGGGGAGAGAAATATCACCGCTTCATACGAGAATTCAAAATTTAATGAATCGCTATAGTTATCTGGAACCAGGAATGTTTTTTCTGGATTTAGAAACAGGTGATTATCTCGATATTAATGGAGGTAAAGCATTTTCGGCAGCTAGTACCATTAAATTTCCGATTTTAGTTGCGTTATTTCAAGAAGTAGATGCAGGTAGAATTGATTTACAAGAAACCCTCGTGATGCGTCGTGATTTGGTTACTGATGGTTCTGGAGAGATGCAGGATAAACCTGTAGGAAGTAAATTTTCCGTTTTAGAAACAGCAACAAAAATGATGACGATTAGCGATAATACCGCTACAAATATGATTATCGATCGCTTGGGTGGAAAAGCAAAATTAAATCAATCTTTTCAGACTTGGGGATTAAAAAATACTGTAATTCGTAACTTATTAGTTGATGGGAACGGAACAAATACAACTAGTGCAAAAGATTTAGTCCAGCTTGCAGCCTTGATAGCCAATAATAAACTAATTAGCGATCGCAGTCATTCCCAAGTGTTTGAAATAATGCGCCACTGTCACAACGATAGTATGTTACCTGCTGGCTTAGGTAAAGGTGCAGTAATTGCTCACAAAACCGGAACCTTGAGATTTGTACTTGCAGATGCTGGAATTATCCAGACTCCCAGCGGTAAACGTTATCTAGCAGGAATCATGGTCAAGCGACCGAATCATGATTCTAGAGCTACAGACTTTATTCGTCAAGTTTCCCAAATTATGTATAGTCATTTCGATCATCCACAAATAACAACATTACCTTAAAAATTTTACAACCACTAATGTAGAGACGTAGCACTGCTACGTCTCCATAACTTGAAATATAACTAAAAACATTTATTTATAATTCCCCATCAACCTGTTAATCGAAGAAGAAATAAACCGATAACCTTTACGAACAAAATTCAACAAAGAAAGCGGTACTCGTAATTTTAAAGGATAAATCAAAGGCAGATATATCCAATAATATGCTTTCTTCAAACTATCCCACTTAGAGCAATATTCTTGTTGTAAAAAATCTGAGATATCTACAACTAATCCTCTACCTTCATACATCATTACATTACGTGCATGGACATCGTGGGGAAAAAGTCCGCAATTGCGAGCGTAATCTAAAGCGCGATCAATATCTTGGATAACTCGCTTCGGAACCCGAATACCAAGTTGAATACAGTCCCATATCGTAACCCCATACAGCCGTTTCAAAACTAAAAAGCCATCTTCAGCGTAAAATAATTCAGAAAAAGCAGGATGTTTACCCAAACGCTTGTAAACTTCTACTTCTTCCTCAAAACCAGGTCTTCCCGGTGCGTAAATCTTAACAACTAAATCTGGAAAATCGGGATGATGAACTACCGCTGCATAATTTCCCGTACCAACAAGCATCCACGGGTAGGGTATATGACAAACTTTTATCGGGTCGTGGGGATTGACGCTTTCTATTTGCAGTTTAGGAAGCAATTCAACATGAATATTCTCGGTCAAGCGGTTTATTTGCAAGTTCATTCTTAATAAACACCCTGATATCAAGATTTACGAGAAATTCTCTCAAACAAAAATTACCATAAAGTTACCACACAACTACGATCAAATACCGTCTCAACCTCACCCCGTCCTATGTCCCCCGGATAACAGACACCCCTCTCCTTAGCAAGGAGAGGGGAAGGGGGTGAGGTCAGGATTTATATTGCATCCAACTAAAACTAAATAGGTTCGTAGAAATAAATCAAACTATATAACAGAATATAAAGGCTCTTCCCCTATTCCCTACTCCCTATTCCCTACTCCCTACTCCCTTACAACGATATATCTTCTACCTCCAGAAGATCAAATCAGCTTTAATTCCGATTCGCTACGAGCAATTCTCCATTTTGATTAATCTCTACGCTCGAATCCGGAAAATCATGCTTATTTAAATAGCGTACTAACCGCACCGTATTAAAATTCTGGTCAATATAAGGAATTCCTTGTTTATTCATTCGTACTGGAATAATTTTCGCTTTCTCTAAACTTCCTTGAGGACTCATTTCGACTTCTAATATCATCGAGTAACCCGTTTGTGCAGCAGTTGCTAAAGTTCGATATCCTAAAAAATTTCCTAAAGAATAAGCAATCAGTTTTCCTTTATACATTTCCATCGCTCTGGGTACATGGGGTCCATGTCCTAATACTAAATCTGCTCCTTCATCAATCATTTTTCGAGCAAATTTAATCGAATTTCCGCGATTTTCTCCATAGAAATATTCTGTTTTATTCTTAGTATGTAAAGCGCTCGTTCCTTCAGCACCTGCGTGCATCGATATAATTACTATATCTGCTTGCTCTCTGGCTTTTCTGACAAGTGAAGCGGCTGTTTTTAAATCGTGAATAGAATTAAAAAAATCATAGGGTGCAAATCCAATCATCGCTATTTTATTATTATTCTTGTTTAAAAAGAGAATTTTGTTTTTATGACCTACTGTTTCAATCCCAGCGTTTTTTAAATTCTTCGTAGTATCCTTAAAACCGACAGCACCAAAGTCATTTGCATGATTATTTGCTACGTTAAATACATCGAATCCCACATCAGCAAATAGTTTGGCATATTGTGGTGGAGAACGAAAAGCAAAAACCTGTCCTCGACTAATATCTTTGGCTGAATAAGGATAATTAGTTAAACTCGTTTCAAAGTTACCAAATAGTAAATCTGCTCTGCTCAAATAAGCTCTTACCGATTTTGGAATTAATTGATTGGAATCCGCTGGAAGTCTTTGGTTAGGATAATTCGTACCAGGTATAACATCACCAACTGCTTGAATAATAATTGACTTGGCACGATTTTGTTGATTAGCAATTGAGATTTCTACAGAATTTGATACTGATGGTGTTGTTGTTGTTTTTCCTAAAATTGCATTATATGTTGGTACTTTTACTTGAAGACGAGTGAGTAAACCTATACCGATACCTATAATAAAACAACAACCAATAAAGCTTGCCGAAAGCGATACCTTCAGCCTTTGATTTAACATTTTTTACTCCTCACACTATGGTTTTAATCTAACTAAGTGCTTAGCGAACAGGTTCAGTGTAAACAACTATTTTATACTTTTAAATTCTAAATCTATGTATTTATTCTAGTTTCGCTATAACCGCTGTGTTAATTTTTGAAGTAGATACATCGTAATTATATAGGAATTTATAAAAAAGATTAAGAGTATCTTTTGTTACTCTAAATTTATTTTTATTTGTTTCCATTCGGCTAGTAAAATATTGTGTGAGGCTCTGCCTTTCATCATAACCCGAGGCAGAGCCTCTAAATACCAGTTCCCAGGCTGAGCCTGGGAACTAGAAAACTAGAATTTTGCACCAGTATCTATTGCTTCAACTTCAAAGCGTCTTTTACGGATACACCTTCGTTCTCCGTACCGAAATACCACAAACCAGCAGCCGCTTCGGCACGAGTTACAGCTTTCTTCGGTTGAAACAAGGTTGTATAACCAAATACCCGACGAATATTTGATTGTTCGCCGTTTTGATAATCTGCTAACACTGCTCGTAGGGCTTTGGGGTCAATTTTTGCTGCATCTTGGAAACCCCAAGTTTGTTTAACTGCATCTAAGGAAGCGTTAGATAAACCTTGACGACTATCCAGAGGAACTTTCCACAACAGCATTTGTTCTCTGGTTAACGGTGCATCAGGACGAAATAAAACTTGTGTAGAATCCCCAGATAAAGCACTAGGAATCAATCCAGCTTCGGCTAATCCTTGAATTGCAGCAAAGTCTGGGTCTGTGTTGGAAACGTCGCTAAAAATACTTTTTGCACCCGCCGCAGGTAAGCGAATTTGCTTAGAAGGCGAGTTCGTGTACATCGCATTATTCGCAGCAACCACCCAGCTTGCGTATTGCCGACGGGTAATATTGGTGTTGGGTTGAAACTGGTTTGAAGCGCTGTCAGTTTTAGCAGCATTAGCTGGAACCGATAACACACCCAATTTGGCTAAATCTTGGATATATGGCTGTAATTCTTGGGGTGCTTTGTTTATATCATCAAATTGCGACTCAATCGTGGTTTGGGTTTGAGCAGGTTGTGATTTTGCTGTCTCTTCGGGTTGTACTGGACCAATGAAATCAGGATTATTTGTTGTAGCAGTTGTTGAGGTAGTTTGGGAAGTGGTGCTAGGTGAGTATTCAATTACCAACTCAGTAATTTTTTGCGGTTGATTCGGTTGTGTATTTGCAACGGTTTTCGGTTCAACGTCAACCTTCACTTCTGAATTATTTCGCTGTGCGATAAATTCCCCCGGTTGTCCATCTTCGGGTTGTTTGATAACTTCCCACTTATTTGACCTAAACTCTTTATTATAAAAATCAACTATAAAATTACTGGGGTCGGAACTCAGCCAGCTAGCCGAAAATTTTCCTGTATTATCGCTACTTGGGGTAACTGACTGTAATTCAGCGTTCGGATATATAGGAACATCTGAGGGGAAATCTGCTGGTAAGGTTTTTGCAGGTTGCTGTTGAGTATCATTATTATTTACCTGTTTAGCACCAAAAATAGCTGGGTTCTCTTTCAATCTAGAATCAGCTTGCAAGGATTGCTCGATATTTTTGGCAAAGGGAGTATTTGCACAGCCTGTTAAAGTTGAAAATAAGAGAGCAATTAAAAGTACACCTGGGTATTTGCAGTGCAGCACGGGAAATTATTAATAAGACTTCAACTATTAACCTAGCGCAGAATATAGGTAAGATTGAAATTTTTGTTGGATGCTAAGAGCGCAAGTTGTAGCGTAGCAAATCCTTGATGATGGATCGTGATGATTTCACATTGCTGGAGACGTAGCAGTGCTACGTCTCTACATGGGTTTCGCGTTTACAAACAAATAATTAAAATAACCCTATAAAAATCGCATAATTGACAATTAGACTGTAACTTTTGAAATTAAATGTAGAGGTTTACTACCGAATATGGTTCAAACCCAAAATTTTCAGGTATCGGCTGTAATTACGGACGCACAGCGGGAAATGTTTCTGGATGTGCCTTTTAAGGTATACAAAGACTATCCTCATTGGGTTCCACCGATCCGCAGCAGTGTAGCTAAGCAATTAGCATCACAAAATAATCCTTTTCTAGAATACGGAGAATTTCAGCAGTTTATCGCTGTTTCGCAGAAAAACGGCGAACCTTTAGGACGAATTGTTGCAGTTGTAAATCAGCGATTAATTAGCAGTGAAAGCAAAAATGTCGGGATTTTTGGTTATTTTGAATGTATTGAAGACTTTGAGGTTGCGAATAGTTTATTAGAAACTGCTAGTCAATGGTTGCGCGATCGCAATATGACTGTTGTCAGAGGTCCGATTAATTTATCTACCCATAATAGCTGTTTGTTTTTGGTAGATAGTTTTGATGTTCCACCCATGATGATGACACCTTATAATCCGCCTTATTATCCAGATTTTATGGAAAAAGCGGGTTATTACAAAGGTAATGATGCTTATGCTTATGATTTTCCTTTGGATTTGATTTTAGATCCCAAATTTGAAAAAGGTTATCGAATTGCTTGTAAATCTGGAATTAACTTCCGTCCTCTCCGTACCAAAGGTGAAGGTTTTGAGCAAGATTGTCGCAGTTTGTACGAATTATTTTCTGAAACCTTTGTGAATAACTATAGTTCAACTACTCGTACCGAAGAAGAATTTATGGACGAGGCAAAAGAATTACAGTCATTAGTAGACCCAGATGTATTTCCCGTTGCTGAAGATAACGGTAAAATGGTCGGTTTTTGGATGGGTTTACCCGACTATAATATTGCTTTGAAACACGTTGACGGTAAACTAAATTGGTTAGGAATTTTCAAATTTCTTTGGTATCGTCGTCAAATTGACCAAGGAAGAGTAATTGTGATTTGTAGCTTGCCAGAATATCGTCGTAAAATGGTTCCTTTAGGCTTAATTTATTTGGGAATGCAGGGGGGAATTAAAAAAGGTAAACCTTATAAAAGAGCCGAACTTTCCTTTGTATGGGAAGATAACTCACCCTCGCGAAAATTAGTTGAAGCCGCAGGTGGCAAGATTTACAAGACTTACCGAATTTACGAAAAAGCATTATGAAAGCTCTAGTTACAGGTGCCAATGGTTTTACGGGTTCGCACTTAGTAAAAGCGCTACAGCAGCGCGGTGATACGGTTGTTGGTTTCGTGCGAAAATCTAGCAATTTATCTCGATTAAAAGATACAGGAATACAGTTAGTTACGGGAGATATTAGCGATCGCCATGCTCTACGTCAAGCCATGCAAGACGTTGATACAGTGTTTCATACAGCGGCTTTCGTCGAACTAGGTTTAGTCAATGCGGCAAAAATGGAACGGGTAAACGTCGAAGGAACCCAAGCCGTTTTAGAAGTTGCCAAGGAAATGCAAATATCAAAAATGGTATATTGCAGCACTATAGGTATTTATGGCGATACAAAGGGTCAAGTAGTCAATGAAACCTTTGAAAGAACCCAAGAAAACTTTTCCTCAGCCTATGACAGCACCAAATATGAAGCACAGCAGCTAGTAGATAACTATGCTGTAATTGGTTTCCCCGTAGTTAGCGTCATGCCATCCGGTATCTTTGGTGCAGATGACCCCCATTTCGGGCCCGTATTTAAACTATTTTTGCAAGGTAAACTAAAATTTTGGGTCGGTGGCGATCGCATGACTGGGGTAGTTCATGTTGATGATTTAGTCAGTGCGATGATATTAGCAGCCGAAAAAGGGGAACGAGGAGAACACTTTATCATTTCCGCAGGTGAAATTCCTTCCCGCGAAATGTTTGAAATCATCAGCGAACAAACAGGTATTGCCACACCCGTGGAAGTTCCCCAACCATTAGTTAGAGTAATTGGTAATATTCTTGACTTCATAGGGAAAATATTCTCCTGGAATCCACCTATAGGGAGAGAGCGCGTACACTACCTATACGACCGCTGCGTGCGAGTTGATGCCACAAAAGCCCGCGAAAAACTAGGTTGGCAACCCCGGTCGGTGGCGCAAATATTACAAGAAATTACCACGCAATTGAAAGCCGAAATTTGACCAAGCAATTTGCAATGCAATGTATTCCCAAGGCTCTGACTGGGAACAAGAGTAATGCCTAAAGTCTCAATAAAGTAATGCTCTACTCCGCGATCGCGCTGAGAAATTGTTACGATAAATTACGAGAGAAATATTCCTGCAAAATTTTATATGAATCCTGGTTTATTAACTGCTTCAAGAGCAATAATTTGTTTTATTATCGCCTTCGTACTATCAAGTTTAGTCGAATATTGGCTGCATCGGCTGATGCACGTCAACCGTAAAATTGGTGAACGTCACCGCGACCATCATCGTCGTAACGAAGCCCAAGGAGTAGTCTGGGAATTTCGCGATTACACAGTTGGTGGTTCAATAGCCATGCTGTTAATGTTTCTCTATTCTTGGGATGCTGGATTGGGTTGGTTATTAGGTAGTTTAGTCTACGCAGCCTTTTCCGCATATGCTCATCAATTGCAGCATGAAAATCCCACTAAATGTTTCTGGATGAAAATGCCAGTACATTACGTACATCACAAATATGGGATGTGGGAACACAACTTTGGTTTAGCAGTAGATTGGTGGGATCATGTTTTTGGGACTTACAAAGCCGTAGAATGGCTGAGCGAAAAAGAAATAGCACTATCCGAACGTGGT
The DNA here is from genome assembly GCF_034931125.1 of Rivularia sp. UHCC 0363. Taxonomy (NCBI): domain Bacteria; kingdom Bacillati; phylum Cyanobacteriota; class Cyanophyceae; order Nostocales; family Rivulariaceae; genus Rivularia; species Rivularia sp. UHCC 0363. Next base: position 80,598 of record NZ_JAYGHM010000009.1, read on the forward strand.
TATTTACAGTTGAAGTGGTGGTAGAGAATTGCGCCGATCGCAGGGTGTTGAAAAACGGCTTTGAAAAAAACCGCTGAATCCCATGACTGATAAGCAATTGAGGCGAAAAGATTCCAAAGCAGATCGGCGCACCTTACCCAGTTTAAATTCAAACTAATCCCTATTAGGGATTAAAACGCACTGATTTACTCTTAACCCGCGCAGGCGGGTTTTGCTTGTGTAGCAGCGGTTTCAACCGCCGAATTAGAACTGTAATTATGTTACCTGTGCGTAAACCCATCACATTCATTACACAAAACAATCAAAATTTGTAGTAAGTGACCCTAGCCCCTGATTTAAGGACTAAAGTCCTTACTACAAACAATTACTTCCATTTCACCCCAAATTGAGCATAAATGTGAAGCAATTGTCCCAGCTTTCCTGAATTAAGGATTAAGAACGTGAAAGTAAATTGCCGCTACCAAGAAATTACCAGCCAATAAAATAGCGCTGATTAATGTGCGGTAAGGGAAAGGGGCTTTAGCACCCGATTGAGCAACATCTGCACCAACTTTAGCCATAATCGTTTTTCTCCTAAATCTAAGGGCTTCTTACACAAATACCAAAAAGATGTCGTTTTTCGTGAAATTCGTTAGAAAGATTTTCATTAATTGCTCAAAAGTCCTAAACGCTCTGTTTTCTACTCAACATGACTTCTGTAGATAGTTGACTATTCCACAGCGGCATGGTAAGAGCTACGAACTAAAGGCCCGGATCGGACGTGAGAAAATCCCATCTGACGTGCTATCGTACCCAATTCCTCAAACTCTTCTGGAGTCCAATATTTTTGCACGGGTAAATGTTCTAACGATGGTCGCATATATTGACCGATTGTTAGGCGATCGCACTCTACATTACGCAAATCTTGCATCGTCTCGATAACTTCTTCGACGGTTTCACCATGTCCCAACATCAAGCCGGATTTTGTAGGAATATTCGGGTCGATTTGCTTAACTATTTGCAGAACTCGTAAAGAGCGATCGTATTTTGCTCCCCGACGCACGGGACCTTGCAAACGTCGCACTGTCTCGATATTATGGTTGTAACAAGCTGGCTTTGCTAAAGTAATTATTTCTATTGGCTGCACTTCTCCGTAAAAATCGGGAGTCAGTACCTCAATTTGAGTAGAAGCATTGAGTTGACGAATACTCTCCATAGTTTTGACAAACCAACTCGCACCTCCATCAGCTAAATCATCACGAGCTACAGAAGTTAACACCACATAGCGCAATCCTAAAAGCTGTACCGCTTGTGCGACTTTTAATGGTTCTTCCGGGTCTAAAGCCATTGGTGCATGACCTTTATCTACTTGACAAAAAGCACATGACCTAGTACAAGTCGGTCCCATTAATAGGAAGCTGGCAGTTTTTTGTGAGTAGCATTCTCCCCGATTTGGGCAACGTCCTTCTTCACAAATTGTGTGAATTTGCCGCTGTTTAATAATCTGCTGAACCGTCGAGATTTCGCTGGCTTTACCAATAGGACGACGCAACCACGATGGTATTCCCATATCCGATCTAATAGAAGCTTTTGAGGAAGTCATAGCAATATGCGGTATTGATTTGAAATAATCCAGGTAATTCGAGATGAACTTATATCAAACTCCTATTCTTACCGTAATTCAAACTAGAAACAACTTCAAAATTCATTATTGCTGCTGGATTTCTTAGATAAAGAGATTTGAAATCATCATGTCTTATCTAATTGCGTGCGTAGGTCTTAATACTCATATTTATAATTTATTTATAGTTGAATCGTCATTTATACACGCAACAATTAATTAAATTACCGATAAAACCTTACCATTTGCTGGTTGATTAATTTCCTTTATCGATTACTAAAACCTTACGGACAAAGGAAAACAGACTTTAGAACAAGCTATGAAATGAATCAGTAATACTCAGAATAATATGTTTTATATACCACACTGCTAATTGCTATTTTCGCGGAAAATACTCTCCCCCAATTAATATACATTTTGGATATAGTGGGATAACTCTAGTATGCGTTCCCGGCGAAAACGCCATTTTAAACCTAAATTATCTTTTAGAGCGAAACATTGTGGCAAATAATAAAATTTTAGTTATTGATGATACTACAGTCGTCAGGGTGAAAGTACGAGAAATGTTACCTCCAGGCAACTTTCAGGTGCTAGAAGCCAAGGACGGCTTAGAGGGACTTAACTTAATCCGCAAAGAAAAATTTAGTTTGATTATGCTGGATTTCCTCTTGCCGAAAATGAGTGGCTGGGAGGTTTACCAAGAAATCCAGGCTCAGCCAGATTTAAGAAAAACCCCTTTGGTTGTAATGTCAGGACGTAAAGAAGAAGTTACCGAAAAAATTTCCGAACCTTTCGAGCATTTTGAATTTCTCAACAAACCCTTTGACCAAAAGCAGCTAATTAGCTCAATTAAAGCAGCAATGGCTAAAGCGAAACAACCGCGAATGCAACCCGTTGCGGCTGCTGTTGCTAACGGAAGTAATGGAACTAATGGTAACGGAACTAACGGAACCGCATCTGCTGAATACCCTAACTCCGAGACAGAAATACATACACTTAACGAACAAATGGCAAAAATGCAGGCAGAAATTGACGGCTTGAAAAAACAGCTAACTCAAGTAGTTGCGTATATCAAACAAAAGATGAAATAACAAAAACTTAAACGTAAAATTTATGTTCAATTATTAGCCTGTTTAGACGGGCTTTTTTATTTGGCTAAAATTTAAATTCCAATTTCGATTTAAATCTAATCAAACCTACACAAACATAAATTAGCTGCATTTATGTGAACGGTAACGAACATATAATCTCTTTAGATTTTTATTTATTAAGATTTTAATCTAAATAGCACATTTCTATGTCTTTTAATATTAAGGATGATACTTCAACTAACTTGATGGGAACAATATAAAAAAGAAGCGCGAATAGATTAAAAACGGCAAAACAATGCTTTTATCATCACAAAAACTTCCCACTATTTCTGGTTACAGCATCACAGAGCAAATTTATTCAAGCAGCCAAACTATTGTTTACAGAGGAGTTAGAGTAAAAGATCAAAAACCCGTCGTCATTAAACTGATGCGAATCGAATATCCAACTTCCCAGGAAATCATCAAGTTTCGGCATCAGTATTTTATTACTCAAAATTTAGATGTACCCGGTATTATCAAATCTTACAGTTTAGAAAACTATGGGAAAAGCTATGCTTTGATAATGGAATTTGGGGGAATTTCGCTTAGGGATGAAATGGCTAGTTGGGATTCTGAGAAAATACGTAAAAAACCTGACTTCCTGAATTACTTTCTCGATATTGCCATTAAAATAGCGTCGGCTCTCGATCAATTACATCACTACCAGATAATTCACAAAGATATTAAACCAGATAATATTCTCATTAATCCGATTACCAAAGAAGTAAAAATCACTGATTTTAGTATCGCTTCCATTTTACCTAGAGAAGTTCAATTTATTACCAATCCTGATGTTTTAGAAGGAACGCTAGCCTATATCTCTCCCGAACAAACCGGAAGAATGAACCGGGGTATTGACTATCGTAGCGATTATTATTCTTTGGGTGTGACTTACTTTGAATTACTAACCGGAGAGTTACCTTTTAGTAATGACAATCCGTTAGAGTTGATTTACTCCCATATTTCTAAACAGCCACCAGTTGACAAAATTATTAACTATAATCCTGAGATCATATCTAATATTATTTGTAAATTGATGGCAAAAAATGCCGAAGAACGTTATCAAAGCGCCTTTGGATTAAAACACGATTTAGAATTATGCCTGAAAGATTTACAAAACAATAAGAAAATAGAATTTGAGTTAGCAACAAAAGATATTTCCGACCATTTTATCATACCTGAAAAACTTTACGGTAGAGAAACAGAAGTTAAAGAATTGCTTGCTGCATTCGATAGAGTCATCAATCCTCCCCAACATCATCTGGAAAAATCAGAAGTAACTAAAGGTGTAGAGTTATTTTTGGTTAAAGGTTATTCCGGAATGGGTAAAACCGCTGTGGTAAATGAAATCTACATACCTGTTCTTAGAGAAAAAGGTTACTTTATTCAAGGAAAATTTAACCAATTACAGCGAGATATTCCCTTTTCAGGATGGGTAGAAGCTTTAAGTAGTTTAATTCAGCATTTACTCAGTGAAAATGATACTCAAATTGAACAATGGAAAACTAATATTATCTCTAATTTAGGCGACCAAGCCCAAGTAATAGTTAATTTAATTCCCGCATTAGAAGTGATAATTGGACAGCAGCCAAAACCAGCAGAATTATCTGGAGTTGCGGCTCAAAATAGGTTAAATTTCTTATTTCAGAAATTCATAAATATTTTTGCAATTAGAAAACATCCTTTAGTGATATTTTTAGATGATTTGCAATGGGCTGATGCGGCTTCTTTAAGTTTGATCCAGCTATTAATGAGCGGTAACAGTACGATCAAAAATTTACCAATTAAGCAGAATAAATTGGGTATTCAAATACCTAATTTTAAACCCGCTAATATAAATGAAAATGATGATGCTCTGCTATTGATTGGGTCTTATAGAGACAACGAAGTTTCGATGACGCATCCACTTTATTTTACAATCGGAGAAATAAAGAAAAATAAAGTAAGAGTTAGTTCTATAAATCTAGAACCATTAAATCAAAACGAGTTGGGTATTTTACTTGCAGAAACTCTTAAATGTGAAATAGATAGTGTTATTTCATTAACTCAAGCAGTATTTGCTAAAACCAAAGGAAATCCGTTTTTTATTCACCAATTCCTCAAGACCTTATATAAAAATCGAGCAATTAAATTCAACCATAAAATTGGTGTTTGGGAATGTGATGTTGCCGATGTCAGAAAATTAGCTCTTACAGATGATGTTGTTGAATTTCTAGCACTTCAGATCAAAAGACTACCAACATACAATCAGAAATTATTGAAATTTGCTGCCTGCATTGGCAATAAATTTGACCTAAAAACTCTTTCTACAATGAATGAAACCCATCCTAACGATACGATAACAGAGTTGTGGGATTCTGTACTAGAAGGATTAGTTTTACCGATTGATGAAATTGATTTATCAAATCAAGATGACGCAACAACAGCATTGATTATAGATAGCGATCGCGATAACCAAATATCGTTAGGTCATTGTCAAGCAAGTCACTTCAAATTTATCCATGACCGGGTTCAGCAAGCCGCTTATTCTTTGATTCCCGAATCAGAAAAACAACAAATTCATTTGGATCTAGGAAAACTGCTGTTAGATAAAACTTCTGCTGAATTATGGGAAAAAGATATTTTTGGAATTGTCAATCAGTTCAATAAAGCATTGGAATTAATCGACGCTCAGCAAGAGCGCAACGAGTTAGCAAAAATGAACTTGATAGCTGGACGAAGTGCTATATCAGCAACAGCTTATCAACAAGCATTAAAGTATTTAACTACTGGAAGAGAACTACTAATTTCAGACTGTTGGGAGACAGAATACGAGTTAAGTTTGGGTTTACATGAAGCATTAGCAGAAATTACATATCTAACGGGTGATTTTCAGGCTTCGGAAGAGTTTGTAGAAGTAGTGCTGACACAAGCTAAAACACTATTAGAAAAAGTCAAAGTTTATGAAATTAGAATTCAAGCTTATGGAGCGCAAGGTAAAGCAATAGAAGCAGTTAATACAGCGTTAAAAGTACTTAAACAGTTAGGAATCGAATTTCCCGAAAATCCCAATCAATCTGATGTTGAGCAAACTATGGGACAAATGGCATCAAATTTTGCAGGAAGGGAGATAGAAGAATTAGCCGATTTACCAGAAATGACAGAAGCCGAACCGCTAGCAGCGATGCGTATTCTTTCGAGTGCGATTACGCTTGCTTATCAGGTTGCTCCTAAACTTATGCCATTATTTTGTATTAAACAAATAAACTTATCGCTTAAGTATGGAAATGCTCCCCTTTCAGCTTTAGCATACATTATCTACGGATTAATTTTATGTGGAATAGTAGGAGATATTGAAGCTGGCTATAAATTTGGGAATCTAGCTGAAAGCTTAGTAAATAAGTTTCAGGGAAAAGAAGTATCTGTTAAGGTTTTGGGAACATTATCTCAACATATAAAACCTTGGAAGTTCCATATTAGAAATACATTTCAACCTCTGCAAGAAATTTACTTTAATGGAATAGAGGTAGGAGCTTTAGAATTCGCGGCTTATGCTTTGAATGCTTATTGCTACCATGCATATTTTACGGGGACAGAATTAAACTCTCTTACGGAAAAAACAAATGATTTTAGTAATGCTATCTATAAAATAAAACAAAATAGAATCTTCAACTGGAATGAAATTTACAGACAAAATATTTTAAATCTACAGGGTTATACTAATAACATATGCGATTTAGTTGGCGAAGCATATAATGAAAAAGAAATGCTGCCAATACATCTTAAAGCAAATGATGGAATAGCACTTATACACCTGTATTTATGTAAATTTCATTTGTGCTATTTGACGGGTGCTTATACGAAAGCACTAGAAAATTCTGCTGAAGCAAAAAAATATTTATATGCAGGAGTAGGAATGCAAGTAACTCCTCAATTCTACTTATACGATTCCTTGACGCGCCTAGCATTATACCCTGAAATTACCGAATCAGAACAACAAGAATTTCTGAAACAAGTAACAGCTAACCAAGAAAAAATGCAACACTGGGCAAATCATGCTCCCATGAATTTTCTACATAAATTTCATTTAGTAGAAGCAGAAAAAAATAGTGTTTTAGATAAAAAAATAGAAGCAATGGAATTATTTGATTTAGCTATTTCTGGAGCTAAAGAAAACGAATATATCCATGAAGAAGCATTAGCTAACGAACTTGCTGCTAAATTCTATCTAAAATGGGGTAAGCAAAAAATAGCCAAAGCTTATCTTGATGACGCTTACTATGGTTACATTCGCTGGGGTGCAAAAGCTAAAGTAAAGGATTTACAACAACGCTATCCTCAATTACTTACTCATATTCCTTTAAACGACAAAACCGATTCTCGTTCCGAGAAGCACAATCCCCTCAGCGAAGCTGCACCTCTACCTGAAATTAGTCATAACAAAAGCATCTCTTGCTCTAATACGACTATTTCAGCATATTTAGATTTTGAATCAGTGATTAAAGCTTCTCAAGCACTTTCCGAACAAATAAAACTAGATGAGTTACTTTCTACATTAATGGAAGTAATCATGGAGAATGCAGGAGCTTCTAAATGTGCCTTGATTTTAAGTAAAAACACAAATTTAGAACTAACTGCAATTAGCTGCAATTCTAACACCTCTTCTATTTCCACGGAATTACCATCTATACCCTTAGAATCCAGTAACAATGTTCCAGTACGTTTAATAAATTACATCAAACGTACTAAGGAAAGCATATTAGTAGATGATGCTAATACTCAAAACTTTTTACTTACTGACAGCTATATTATTCGTGAAAAACCTAAAAGTATATTGTGTATTCCGATTATTAATCAATCCAAATTGTTCGGAATTCTTTACCTTGAAAATAAGTTAACGGCAGGAGTCTTTACTAAAAATCGCATCAAGCTTCTAAATTTAATTGCGAATCAAGCTGCAATTTCACTTAAAAATGCGATTCTTTACAATAACTTGACTGAAGCTAAAGAAGAATTAGAGAATTACAATCAAACCTTAGAAGAAAAAGTTGCCGAGAGAATTCAAGAAATTGATGATAAAAGTCAAAGGTTAAAAAAAGCTTTACAAGACTTACAAAGTACGCAATCTCAATTAATTCAAACTGAGAAAATGTCTAGTTTAGGACAAATGGTAGCAGGAATTGCCCATGAAATTAATAATCCAGTGAATTTTATTCATGGCAATATTAATCATGCTAGTCAGTACGTTCAAGACTTGCTGGATTTGATTACTATTTATCAGCAAGAAAATACTAGTTCTGACTCTATTGTTGCCAAAAAAGCTTCAGAAATTGATTTGGATTTTATCCTCGAAGACTTACCCAAACTCCTAAAATCAGTAGAAATAGGAACTTCACGTATTCGTCAAATTATTTTAGGCTTACGTAACTTCTCTCGCTTAGATGAAGCAGAAATGAAATGTGTAGATATTCATGAAGGAATAGAAAACACTTTAATGATTTTACAACACCGATTTAAAGCAAAAGATAATCGTCCTGAAATTCAAGTCATTAAAGAATATGGACAACTACCTCAAATTAATTGTTATGCAAGTCAACTCAATCAGGTGTTTATGAATATCCTCAGTAATGCAATCGATGCACTGGAAGATTCACAAACAAAGCGTAAAACAAATGAAAATTTGGCAATTCGTATTGTTACAGAAATAGTAAACTCAAATACGGCAAGAATTAAAATTTCAGATAACGGTTCTGGAATTGAACAAAAAGTTCAGCAGAAAATATTTGACCCGTTTTTTACTACTAAGCCTGTAGGAAGTGGTACCGGATTAGGTTTATCAATTAGCTATCAAATTATTGTAGATAAACACAAGGGTCAATTGATTTGTAATTCTACAGTGGGAGAGGGAACTGAATTTTTGATTGATATACCGATGAAATAAGATAAAAAAGACGCAGGAATACTGCGTCTTTATATTGATAAATTGATTCAACAACAAATTTATTTATGTTTCATCGCAGCGTAAAATGTTGGAACCTTGGGATAATTTCCATCTGGAAGTGGAAAAGCAATATGAAGATAATCTTCTCCAGATTCTAATACTTCAAAGTCGCGAAATAAATTTACTATGTCTTCTAGTGCAACAGTTCCGGGTCTTATCCCATGTTCAAGTACAATGTTCATTTCTTCAGGGAGCTTTCCATACTTTTCTCTTACAGAATTCCAGTAATTTATTGCATTCGCACCCAACTCGATGAGATAAATAATACCCTTATTGCCTAATAGTATTTGCAGAGATTTAGCAAATTCAGAACGCTTATCTACCGGGATATGATGAAAACCTGTTCTCATATAAATATTGACATCACCAATTTCAGAATGAAGTGCTTCTGCTTGTTCGGGTTTCAAAGCATCGAGTACGCGGTATTCTATATTTGGGGCATTATGCTTTGCTTTAGCCATTTTCACAGCACTTTCAGAAACATCGATTCCAATTACTTTTGTAAAATAATTTGCAAGAAAACGAGTTTGCGTACCGTTTCCACAAGCAAAGTCAATTAAAGGGAATTGAGAATCCATCTTATTTTTGAAACGAGGTAAATCCCGATCTGCTGCTAATTCAGGTTTGCAATCCCAAAAAATAGGATTAGATAACTCAGAAGTTCTATTCCAATAGGATTCCCAAGCAGAAGAAGTATCTATGTTTAACTTCTCTTCCAAAATTACTTTGTCCATGACTTAATTAGACCTCAAAGATGGATAGTTGAACTAGATATTTAACTAAGAGAAAAATTATTCTCCAAAGCTCTTGTAAACTAACTTCTAATTTCCTTTAGTACTTTATTATGCTACTTGCAATCGAATAGTTTGCGCTGATAGCTGATGGGACAAGAATTTTAGCAATGGTTTAGTATGTACATCTTCTAACCATTCACTGTTTATATCTTCAATAACATGATGTTCTGCTACCAATTTGTTACTACGGAAACAACGAATTATGGGATGTAAATTAGGACTTAAACTGGCTCTTTCTACATCATCTTTGTGAATCCGCTCAACAGCAAATGGATCTGGACTGGCAAATATGACATCAAGTCCAAATTCTAACGTTATAGTATAATAATTTTCTTGTAGACCTAAATCACTGTTATGTACATAGTCAGTAGGGATATCTTTGTAATATTGTGCCTTTTTATCATTTTGAGAAATCACAATAAGGTCGCATAAATAGCCTGTTTGCTGCCATAAAGCTGAGCTTTGATTTACTCTTTGAATAATAGTCTGAACTAATTTTTCAGGGATCAAGTCAATGATTTGGCAGGGCAATTGTTGATTATGGTATTTACGTTCTAATATATGATGCAGCGCTCGAATATTGTAACGGAATCCATGAATAAACCCAGACTGTTTTTTCTTATAATCCCGCATATGAGTCAATATTCCAACAAAATATAAGTCTTTGATATTGGCTGATTCCCATTCACTCGTTTGCTGAGGGAAGCGGTCATTAATAACCAAATTAGGTTTACATGATTCGTCAAAAATAGAATCATCAAAGCGGAATCCAGTACATACGATTACACGGTCATAAACTAAATCTTCTACCTCTTCATTTGCATATCTGTAGGAAAAATTTACAATATATTTACCATCAATTGACTTAATTCTTTCTACATTTGCATTTATAATTACATTCTGTGATTTCAGTTGATAAGTATCAAGAAAATTATTATTAACCGCTCGTAAATGTCCAACATATTTAGTCTTCCATGCCATTGTCACTGGGGTAGGACTAGCTATATGGATAAGTGAAGCTGTTGCAACTAAATTATCGGCAGTTTCAAAACCTGAGTTTCCTTTACCAATAATTAATACCCGTTGATTGGCAAAGTCTTCTGGATTGACAGATACATCTGTATAGTTTTCAGCTAACTCTATTCCAGGAATGTCTGGAACATATGGTTTACTAGAACCAGTAGCTATAATTAAACTATTAGCTAGATAAACATTACCGTTACTGTCTATCACCATAAATTTATCATTTTTGGCGACTTTAACAACTTGGCAATTATATTTAATATTGAGGTTAAAGTGACTAGCAAAGTCATTTAGATATCTAATCAAATCATCGGTATGCGGAAAATAATCTCTGCTGTAATTCTTAAACAGCATTTCTTCACTATCACTTAATAGAGAATTCCAATCCCAACGAAGGTTTATTTCAGAGTCTTCATACCCCGTATACACTTTGTTAATTGAAATTAATTTCTTATGTCTGGGAAATTTGTTGAAATAATTTCCTGCTTGACTACCAGCTTCAAGAATAAGATAATTGCGATTAGCTTTTCCCAGATAATAACCAAGCTGTAATCCAGCCGGTCCTGCACCAATAATTAAGTATTCTAATTCAGCAATTACTTTCATGAATTTTGTTTCCTAATTTTTTGATTACACCTAACCAGCAAGCCAAAGAGAACTTTGTACTTAATCTCACAACACCGTATTAAGAACATTTTAGTGACCCTACTAAAACTTTCTAAGCAGATTTAGCAAATTTATCTATTTTATGTGTTTGTGCATATAAAAGAAGTGAATTAGTTAATTCAGTAAACAGATCAAATATATTTTCTGCTAATCCCAAATAGTAGTTGATATTTTCTTGTGTAAATTCAATTTCTTCCATAAATTGATTTATCTCGGATAAACCGATAACGTGACCATTTTCTACAGATAAGTGAACGTCTCCAAAATATAATAGATTTTTGTTGTTTGTTTTTTTTAATTCTTGACTTACTGATACTGCTATTGAACTTAAAACATGACCTGTTGCTTCTATAACTTCAATCACTACTAGCTTTTGGATAGTAGAAGCTTCAAAAGTATATCTGTAAAGTTCATATATAACCCAACGTGGAATTCTTGTTTCTTCACTCCATAAGAATCTTAAAGCATCGTTAAACTCTAAAGATCTATTCATTTCTAATTTCTTAATATCTTCTAAGAACCATAACCAATGATGGTCATCTTCACGAGTATGCTGATTTATAATTTTCTGTACTGGATCGTTCGTTTTATTATCTCGAAATACATTTTTATTCAATTCTGCAAATCCCATTGCAAAAGGAGCTGCACAAGGTGTCCAAGCCAAACGTTGCCGAGGATCTATACTTGTATCTCGCATATACTCAAATAATGGCAACTTCGCAAACTCCTGCTTCTTCATCTCAATATGTGCAAGAATTTCTTTCATTTCTAATACTCCTTAATTTGAACTATTTAATTACCAAAAACTAAAACAACGCAGCAACGTTTTACAGTTTTAACTACTGTTTTACTGTTGGATTAGCTCTTAGTAAATTAACCTTCTTAAGTATCTTTAAATATTTTCTGGGTATTCAAAACCGTAAATATATTTAATTATCAGTCACATTTAATTTTCAAGTTTACAAAGTATTAATTAATTTTTAATCAATAAATTACACTTACTAATTAGTAAATTATCTAACTAGATTTACACCTAATACTGTATGCTTTGCTACTAACTAGAGAATCAAAAGATTTTGCAAAATACTATAAAATCGTTAACTTACCTAATCCATAAAAGTTACTTGTATAAATTAATCAATAAGAATAGCTAATTACAGTAAAAACAATTCAGACTATTTACTACATACACACTAAATATTATTACTGTTAAGTCAACAAAACATGACTTATTTTTTAACTGAAGTTTTGCTTGAATTCTAATTTTAAAGGCTTAAAAGGCTGTCAAACATCTTTAATGCTTATGAAATCAAGCTAAAATAACACCTTAAATATTTGTGTATCATTTTTTTACGTCAAGTTATTAAGCTAATAATATGCTGTTAATAATAGCCCAGTTGATGGATGACATTTTTACCAAAATATAATATCAGCCTTGAGATAGAAAATATTTTGATTGATATATATCTTTTAATAGATGCATTATTATTGACGGATTATGATATGTAAAAATGTTTACGAATACTGTTGGCAGAAATCCGATTTCAGTGAGTTAAGATTCATATAAAATAAAATTGATATGCTTAATCTATTATTCAACTCACGGCAAAAAAAAAGGCTGTCCGCGAGTGGAACAGCCATTTAATATGAACGAGAAATAAATCCGATCGCCACACTCAGCCATCATTTACGAAAAATCATTTTCAAACTCCTTCTCGTAAATACCGATTAAGGTTGCTGACTTGGAACTACACTGACTTGAGCGTTTTCTTGCATCGATCGCTGCAACATAGGAGTGTTAGCTACAGAATTATTCGCCAAGGTAAACAAAGGATTTGATAAAATTCCAGCTATGGAAGTGGCAATTAAAGTTGCTATCAAACCGATTTGCAAAGGTCTTAACCCAGGTAAATGCCAATTGATTGGGGGATAATTCTTGACTGCATCGGACATTTCTTGAGGTTCTTTTACTACCATCATCTTGACGACGCGAATGTAATAGTAGATAGAAACCACACTGGTAACTAACCCCAGCAAAACTAATCCATAAAGTCCTGCTTGCCAACCAGCCCAGAACAAGTAAATTTTACCAAAGAACCCAGCCAAAGGAGGAATACCCCCCAAGGAAAGCAAAGAAAGACTTAATCCTAAAGTCAACAGCGGGTCTTTCTGATATAAACCGGAGTACTCGGTAATTTGATCGGTTCCGGTCCGCAGGGAGAACAAAATCACGCAGCTAAAACCACAGAGGTTCATAAACAGGTAAACTAGCAAGTAAAATATCATGCTGGAGTATCCTGCTTCTGTACCGGCAATCAAGCCAATCATCACAAAGCCAGCTTGAGCAATCGATGAATAAGCTAGCATCCGCTTCATGCTGGTTTGAGCAAGAGCGACCACATTACCCAATATCAGGCTCAATACCGCTAAAGCAGTAAACACAAATCTCCACTCATCAGCGACGAGGGGGAAAACTGTTGTTAACAAGCGGATAGCTAAAGCAAAACCCGCAGCTTTGGAACCTACAGATAAAAAAGCAATAACCGGAGTCGGTGCGCCTTCATATACATCCGGTGTCCACTGGTGAAAAGGAGCCGCAGAAATTTTAAAGCCGATACCAGCAATTACAAATACTAAGGCAATTACTATACCCAAGGACTGACCCAGGTTTGCCGCTGCAATACCATTGGCGATCGCACTTAGCTCAGTTTGTCCCCCGGATAAACCGTATAGTAAAGAAACACCATACAAAAATACAGCCGTACTCGAAGCACCAATCAATAAATATTTTAGTGATGCTTCATTAGAGCGTGGGTCGCGCTTAGTATAACCTGTCAATAAATATGAGGAGATACTCAGGGTTTCCAAGGAGATGAAAATCATCACCAACTCGTTAGCTCCTGATAGAAACATCGCTCCCAAAGTAGCTGTAAGCAAAATAGCGATAAACTCTGCTAATGCCGTACCACTTTGTTCGACGTAGCGAATTGACATCAAAATAGTAACGACGGCAGACAGAGCAATAATACCGCGAAATACAATACTAAGGTCATCGCCGTTAAAGGCACCAAGGAATGAGATGGGATTAGTATTGTCCCATTGAAAATACAAAGCCACCACTGAAGCAAGTAAACCTGCTACCGCTAGATATCCAATCCAGCGCGCGGAAGAACGTCCCAAAATCAAATCTACTATCAAAACCCCTAAGAAGGTGACGATTACAATCCCCTCCGGTGCTATCGTTCCAGCATTTAACTGGGATGCGAGATTAACAAAATCCATGAGATATATAGGTTTCGACTATTAGACGGGAAGACTAACTCTGTTAATTCTATTGTTTTTTCCCAAATATTCATCACTTACCTATAGCGATCGAGGGAAATTTTTTATTTAATTAACTATAGTGAAACTTTAGTACTACTTTGAGCTAATTGGGAAGTACTAGTGGTCTATTGCATTAAATCTGACTGGTTTTCATCACAACCCGTCGGTGGTTGAAAACCCCGTCTAATAGCGAAAGTCCTATAAATAGGACTGAAATACAAACCGTCAAAATTAAGTAGTACTCCACCACATTAGTTATGAGGGGTCATGGTAGTGCGAGCGTCCCGCTCGCTGGTTGCTTTTACTCGCTAGCTAATTGTAACGAGCGACCAAGACGCTCCCACTACGAAAATTTTATCCATCAAAATTAATGTGGCGGAGTAGTAGTACCCGACCACATAAGTTATGAGGAGTTATGGTAGTGCGTTCACGAAGTGTGCGCGAAGCGCAAGCGTCCCGCTCGCTGGTTGCTTTTAGCTCGCTAGCTAATTGTAACGAGCGACCAAGACGCTCCCACTACGAATTTCTTACCCCTCAAAATTAATGTGGCGGAGTAGTAGTACCCGACCACATAAGTTTTGAGAAGTTATGGTAGTGCGTTCACGAAGTGTGCGCGAAGCGCAAGCGTCCCGCTCGCTGGTTGCTTTTAGCTCGCTCGTTACCATCAGGGAGCAAGATGCTCCCACTACGAATTTCTTACCCCTCAAAATTAATGTGGCGGAGTAGTAGTGGTCTATTGCATTAGTTATGAAGGGTAAAATTTTAGTCCTCTGAAGAGGACTTATGCTATTAGTCCGGGAATTGCATTCCCGGACGGACTGGGATAAAAACGCATCAGAACTATTAAAATTCTCTTCTCCCCCTGCCTGCACTCACCCATCAAATATGTCAAATTGGTGAAGTATTAGAATGCATTTCACTATTAGGGTGAAAATAATCGTAAATTTCTTGTGCTAAACGTGGCCCAATTCCGGAAACTTCCGCGATTTGAGCGGGTGTTGCTAAGCGGATGTAATCGATGGAACGAAAATGAGCTAGTAGCTGCTGTTGCCGATTGTGTCCCAAACCGGGAATTTCATCTAAGCGCGATCGCCGTAGTTTTGCAGTTCGCTGTTGACGGTGGAAGCTGACGGCAAAACGGTGTGCTTCGTCGCGTAAACGTCGCAGTAACTGGACTCCGGGCTGTTCGGCTTCTGTTTCTAAAGGTATGGATTCTCCGGGTAGGAATATTTCTTCTCGTCGTTTCGCAAGACTGACAACTCGCAGGTCTTCTAATAAGTTCATTTCTTGTAAAACTGCTACGACGGCAGATAGTTGTCCTTTTCCACCGTCTATCATGACTAAATCGGGAAAATCTGGATTACCGACTCGCTGCAATTTTGGGTCTTCGATGTATTTACGAAAGCGTCGTCCGATAACTTCAGCCAAGGAAGCAAAGTCATCAGAATGACCGATTGTAATGTCGGGATTTCTAATTTTATAACGGCGATAGTGCTGTTTTGCTGGTAAACCATCGATAAATACTACCTGGGAAGCTACCGCATTGGAACCTTGAATATGAGAAATATCGTAACCTTCGATGCGGTGTGGTAAATCCGGTAAATCGATGATGGCTGCTAAATCTTGCAGCGCTGCTCGATCGCGATCGCCTAGTTTTTGCACTCTTTGCAATTCATAGTTGGCGTTTCGCTCTACCATTTCAATTAGTTCTGCCTTAATTTGACGCTGGGGAGTTATTATAGATACCTTTTTCCCTTTACGCTGCGTCAACACTTCCGCCAAAATTTCCGCATCGGGTAAATCGTGCTGGACTATAATTTCTGTTGGTATTTCTACTGAGTCGGCAGTTTGATAGTGTTCTTCTAATACTCGCTGTAAAATAGCTCCAGCTTCTGCTTGTGCGTCAGCGATAAATGCTAATCTTCCGACTAATTGTCCGGCGCGAATCTGAAATAATTGAATACAAGCGTGTTTTTCGTCTGCGGCTAAAGCTATGGCATCGCGAGAAACAGTATCATCTGGTAAGGATACTTTTTGATCGGCATTCAAGGACTTCAACCCGGCGATTTGGTCGCGCATCCGCGCCGCTGTTTCAAAGTTTAAATCTTCAGACGCTTGATGCATCTGTTGGGTAAGAGTATCAATTAATTCAGAAGTCCGACCTTGAAAAACCATCGCTACTTTTTGGACGATTTTGCTATATTCAACAGGTGTAACCAATTGTTGACAGACACCAGGACACCTTCCCAAATCGTAATTTAAACAAGGTCTGTCCTTAAATAGCGGTTGCGGTCGCTGTCGTAAAGGAAATATTCGTTTACACAAATGCAATATTCCCCGCAACAAGCGAGAATCGGTATAAGGACCGTAATACTTATCCTTTTCCTTACCGAGTCTGCGTTTACGAGTAATAAAAATCCGTGGATATTCCTCAGACCAAGTGATACAAACGTAGGGATACTTTTTATCATCCTTGAGCAGCACGTTGAAATATGGCTGATGCTGCTTAATCAAGTTTGCTTCTAAGGCTAACGCTTCTGTTTCAGTATCGGTGACAATAAACTCAATATCCGTCACCAATCTCACCATCATCGCAATGCGATCGCTTAGTTTTTGCGACTCCCGGAAATAAGAACGAACTCGCGATCGCAATTTTAGCGATTTCCCGATATATACGATCCGGTCGGTTCCATCCCGCATCAAATAAACCCCCGGTTCTGGGGGAATCTCCTTCAAACGATTTTCCAGAAGTTCTGGATTCTTAAGCAGCGGTATTTGAGTAGATTTTGTCACAAATCAAGCAAATAAAATTTTACTAACCGACTCTCTACTATTTTAGATAAAATCGCTGGTCGTTTGACGCGGATTTGGTTTTTTCTTGTTGTTCGATTTCTTCTCAATTAACTATAAAGTCTTTAAGTACCGGATGAGATTCTTTTAAACTTACGATTAAGTAGGAGATGTAGATTTTAGTAGATTTTATTTTTAGTCAAAATAGCTCAACTTACCCCTTCTCTTCGTCAAATCTCAATATTCGAGCGAGCGATCGTAATCAATTCGTTATACTCGCTCAAGTTAGATAAGCAAAATTCCCGATCTGATCAAAATCCCTCAATATTAAGGAAATTAACGGATTTATTGACTTTGCTCAATGATTATCATTGGTATAAATAGAGCTTACGCATTTACGACCAACTCATGTATAGTTTGAGATTGCTTGGGCTTGTTTGCGTGTTAGTTACAATTCGTTCAAAGAAATATTTTAGGAGAAAGACATGAATTCGCAAGACTTTGAATCTCAGTATCGTGAAGCTATGAATGAAACACTCAATGAACTCCAATCTGCCATTTTACTTTTAGCACAAGCTCAACGTAAAATTTCTATAATTGGTTCGTCTGTACAAAATTTGAGCCAAAGTGTAGAAGAATATCTAATTAATCAAAAGTCTGAATAAGGATTATGTTTGATGACAGAATAATTCTTTTTTAATAGCTTGGGTAAGTTCGGTGAGAATTACAGGTTTAACAAAATAGTGACGAACACCTAAATCTATCGCTCGTTTATAATCCGATTTAAAAGCTAAACCTGAAACTACAATTACAGGAATTTTAGCAGCTTGTGTTTGCTGCATTTTTTCTAGCAGCAAGTAACCGTCAATATCTGGCAATTTCAAATCTAATAAAATCAAATCCGGTTGAAAAGTATCTACTGTAGAGAAAAAATTTGAGCCATTAGTTAAGCTTTTAACTTCGTATCCACAAAAATTTAAACAATCCCTCAGTAACATCCGATTAGCATCATTATCTTCAACTAACAAAACTCTTTTTATTGGATGTAACTTTAATTGCTGCTCTACTCTGATTAGCTGCACTGCCATTTTCACCTATGAACTTAGGTTACAAGTCAATGATTCGTAAAAGAATAAAATATATCATTTCTAATCGGACTTTTTAAAAATAAAGATATAGACTCATGAAAAATTGAATTAGTCAAGAATTATCTATCAGCTTTCTTTAGCCTCATTATCATTTATACTTATCCATAATAGCTTAAAACACAAACTTAAGACAAAGTTAAACTAATCTTTAACTTTAAGCGAAATTTTTATGATATTAATTAATATTTTTTTAAGAATACGTGAGTTAACATGGTTCTTCAGTACACAGTATGCTAAATATGTGACCAAAAGCTTTCCATGCTTACCATATAAAGGCAATTGGATTTTTAACTCGATATTACTGATAGATATTGCTTTTTATTACTCTTCCCTATTCCCTATTACGGTTTAGTTAACAATATTTAAGCATTTTTAGATAGTTACAAATTTAATTGATAGTATTTGCGAAAACCTGTATCAAAGCTTACCTTTGCTTTACTGAAATAGACTAGTAAATCAAAATTGGTACATAGCTTTAGAAATATAAAATTGCGATCAAAACTTTATAGTCAATACTTAATTAATGTCTTGAGCAGATAACAGGAGTATGAATTATGATTAAAAGTTAGTCAAATTGTTAATCATAATTCGAGTAATAAAGTCGAAAATACGCTACTTATTATTTATAGCTGTTTTTTGCCGAGCGGTGCTTTGCAGCAAATACACAGAATGCGATCAATCCCAACATTGCAGAAGGTTCGGGGACTTTCTTTCTTTGAGAAATACCAGATTGCCAAACAGTAGTATAAGGATTTAAATTTGATTGCTGTTCGTTCTCCGATGGAGTAAATTCAGTTTGATATATTATGTGCTTAATTCCGTTTGCCGGAGTTTTCACTTTCACACTTTCAGCAGCATGAATTAATTTTATGCTGTTTTGGGCTTTTTGAAACAATAGATTATTTAAGGTATTTTTACGATCATCGCTTTTAAATTGATTGCATAAATCTAATTCGGGAGAAGATATACAATTTTCCAGATTGTTCTCCACCTGTATCTGAGAGAAAGTATCTTTACTATCTGCTAACGCTTGGTTATATAGAGTTCTTATTAAATCTTTTTCAAGTGAACTTGCTTGTGCTGGGGCTGTAGCGCTGACGCTAATTATCGTACCAAGTAATGCGTAATTACGAACTTTTTTTATAGTTGTTGTCATGGATACAATCGTTCCTTAAAAACTAAAAAACAAGTAATTGATACCCCCTTAATCTTGAGAGCAATTACATTACTTTTGAAGGATATTTAATCCGATAAAAATAAGTATATTACCTCAAAATATTCAAATAAATGATGCACAGTTCCGAGTAATACCACGCTCAGTTTAACGCGGTACTACTGTAATTGCCGATACAAGTTAATTAATTTTGTCTCAATCTTAAATAAAGATTTAATAAACCGACTGCAAGAATTGGGATATCCGATCCACAGCGGTCTCTAATACAGGTGTTTCATGCACCAACGCAAAGCGCACATAACCTTCCCCAGACTTACCAAAACCGGCTCCAGGGGAAGCTGCAACGCCCGTATTTTCAACTAAAGAACGGCAAAACTGTATAGAATCTTTATTCCAAGGTTCTGGTAACTTTGCCCAAACATACATTGTTGCTTTTGGCACAGGTACCTGCCATCCGATGCGGTGCAGACCGTCAACAAAAACATCGCGGCGTTTTCGGAAACTATCTACAGCCGATTGAACTCCTGATTGCGGGCCATTTAAAGCGGCGATCGCACCATTTAAAATTCCCCGGTACTGATTAAAGTCAACTACTGCTTTCACCCGACGTAAAGCCCCAATCAAATGGCGGTTCCCAATGGCAAAACCGATGCGAAAACCGCCCATGTTATAGGACTTAGACAAAGTAAAAAACTCAATTGATACGCTTTTTTCTAAGTCAGCCTGCAAAATTGAAGGAACAACTGACTTGAGATTAGTGCTTGCTTGTGCTTCTCGTGTAAAAACTAAATCTACATAGGGGAAATCATGAACCAGAACAATATCGTGCTGCTGACAAAAAGATACAGCTTGTTCAAAAAAAGATAGCGGTGCAGTAGCAGCAGTAGGATTGTGAGGATAACTTAATACCATCATCCGCGACTGCGCTAATACTGGTGCAGGAATTTCCTCAAATACAGGCAAAAAATTGTTTTCTTCCCTTAAAGGCATAGCATAAATTTGACCAGAGGCTAAGTAAACTCCCCCAGCGTGGGAAGGATAGCCTGGGTCAAGTAATAAAGCAAAATCCCCAGGATTTAAAACAGCTAAAGGTAAATGTGCTGTCCCTTCTTGAGAACCAATTAGGGGTAGCACTTCAGTTTCAGGGTCTACCGAAATTTCAAATCGCTGCTCATACCACTCTGCGGCTGCTCTCCTAAACCCTTGGGTTCCATGAAACAACAAGTAACCGTGAGTGCTTTTGTCATCCAAAGACTTGGCGATCGCTTCGATGACATGACTCGATGCTGGTAAATCGGAAGACCCTAAAGACAAGTCAATTAACTGACGACCATTAGCCAAAGCTTTAGCCTTGGCTACATCCATATCTGCAAAAACATTGGATTGCAGTGGTTCTAAACGCTTCGCAAATTGCATTTTTAATCTTAGCTGTTTGTTAGTTATTAGTTGCTAGTTTTTCGCTTGTTGATCTTCTAAATTATCATTCACCAACCACTATCTACTAACTTATAACAACTATCCATTAGCTACTTAAATGGTTATCTAATAAGCTCATCAATTTTTCTTTATTAACAACCCCCTCGCTAGAGGCTAATATTTTATCTCCTTGAATGAGTCGCAAAGCAGGTACACCTTCCACCTGATATTGCTTAACTGAAAGTGGATTAGGGTCAACTTCCATTTTGACAACCTTGAGCTTGTCGCTATATTTTGCAGCAGCAGCACTAACCGCTGGGGACATTAGCTGACAAGGACCGCACCAAGAAGCCCAAAAGTAAACTAATACTGGTTGCTCGGCTTGCAGTACTTCTTGATCAAAATCTGCATCATTAATATTGATTACACCTGCGCTCATTTTGGTCTCCATTTAATAGCATCTTTGAAGATCGCATAAATCAAATGTATCCCAATATGCCCTTCTGTAACTACTGACTGTGGGAAGAGGAGGGACAAGGGGACGGAGAGATGGGGAGATTGGGAGATGGGGAGAAATCCAATTACCAATTCGCAATTCGCAATTCGCAATTACCAACTCGCAATTAATTGCAAAAATCCCACAACCAATACGGCTGTGGGACAATTTTAAATAATTAGCGAAAAGTATAAACAATTACATCTGGTCTAATTCTTTGCGTAATGAATCTAATTCCGCATCTACTGGTTCGCTTTTATTCTGGTTTTGCTTAGTGTCAGTTTGTTCTGGTAGTTGGGGTTGGCTTGCTGTTCCGCTTCCAGGTAGACTCATTTGCGCTTTTAAAGCAGCTAATTCATCATCGACACCGCTACCTGCTTCTAACTGTGCAAATTGACTTTCTAAGTCGGCTCCAGTTATTTCTGCTGCTGATTGAGCGCGTGCTTCTTGCATCAAAACTTTTTCTTCCATGCGCTCGAATGCAGCCGTTGCACCGCTGGTATTCATCCCGTTGACCATTCCTTCGAGTTGCTCTTGCGCTTTGGCTGCTCTGACTCGCGCTTTGAGCATATCTTTCTTGGTTTTCGCTTCAGAAATTTTGCTCTCCAGCTGCATTAAGCTGCGCTTGAGAGTATCAACTTGAGCGGTTTGCTGGTCTAAACTTGTTTTAAGACTATTTCCAGTATCAGTAAAAGATTTCTTGCGCTCCAAGGCTTGACGAGCTAGGTTTTCGTCGCCTTTTTGCAACGCTAGCATCGCATTACGCTGCCACTTGTTAAGTTCATTGTTAGCGTCGTTGTACTGCTTCTCAGTCCGTTTTTGAGCAGCGATCGCTTGAGCCACCCCTTGACGCAAGCGCACCAGGTCTTCTTGCATCTCGATGATGGCTTGGTCGAGTATTTTTTCCGGGTCTTCGGCTTTGCTCACTAAGTCGTTGAGGTTAGCACTGACTACTCGTTTTACGCGGTCAAACAATCCCATAATTTTTTTCCTCTTGAGATTTACGCTCTAGCAATAAAAAGTTAGGTTTTTTACTACTTATATAGTTACCTATTTCAAATGTAATCTTACTCTTCTCTAATAGTCCCTGTTGTAAGCCTCAATTTTCAAAATAAATGTTACAGGCTTTGTAATAAAATTTCATGTAACTACTGGGGAGGTTGTTGTTCTGGCTTACTACTTGGTAGTTGTGCTTTCATTGCCGAAAGTTCGGCATCTACATCATCACTGTCTGCCAAGCTAACAAATTTATCTTCTAATTCATCTGTACCAGATATGGCGATCGCGTCTTGTTTGGCTTCGAGTTCTAAAAGTTTGTCTTCCATCTTTTCAAACGCTTTAAGCGAACTGGTATTACCAACATCACCAAGCATTTCTTGAAGTCGCAAAGAAGCTTCAGCAGAACGAACGCGAGCAATATACATATCTTTTTTGGTTTTAGCCTCAGAGATTTTTAACTCTAAAGACTGCATATCTTTTTTAAGTTTAGCTACTAAAGTTTTTTGTTGCCCAATTTGTTCGGTAAAACCTGTTGCAGTTTCTTGGTAAGCTTTGCGTTTGGTAAGGGCTTCTCGCGCTAAAACCTCATTACCCTGCTGCAAAGCCATTTGAGCGCGACGATACCATTCCTCTGCTGTAGATTGAACCTGAGCCGCTTGTCGTTCGGTGCGTTTTTGAGTGGCGATCGCCTGCGCTACTCCTTGTCGCATCTGCACCAAATTTTCCTGCATCTCATAAACGGTTTGTTCCAAAATTTTCTCTGGATCTTCCCGTGCAGCCGTCCAACTATTCACATTTGAACGAAATAAGCGCCCGATACGCTCAATCAGCCCCATAAGTTAAATCTCCATTTTTTCAGTTATCAGTTCTCAGTGAGCAGTTATCAGCTATCAGTTATCAGCTAAACATTAGAATAAAAGGAAAGACATACAGTTTAAAAGCCCCAACCGATTATCTATTTCCCATATTTTTGTTTTAGTCCCGATTCACTGCTCACTGTTCACTGCTCACTGTCTAGGTTCTTCTACCCTCGCCGTAATTCCATTTTCTTTGAGAAGTTCTAAATGTTTTTTTAATCTCTCTTTGGATTTAAAGGCACCCAAATAAACATATTTGCCTTCTGGAGACACATATGCATCTGGAATTACTTTTTTAACCTTGGCCAAAGTGTCACCTGTATTATCTACGATGACATTATAAAATGCACCATTCGATGGTTTTATTTCATCAAGGTTTTGGGGTGTTGGCGTTGCTTCAGGTTCAGGGACGGGTGTGCTTGCAGTACTTGGTGCAATTGTTGGTGCCACTCCGACTGTAGTTGCAGGTGCTGCTGGGGCTGGACTTGTTACCTGAAGAGGTGTTGCTACTGGGGTCGGTTTAGCTATGGGTGTTGCTCCGGCGACATCATCAATACTATTTATGTCTGGGAGTGCATCGTTTGCCAAATTAGGATTTTTGGTTATCGGCGTTAATTGCGTTTCATCTGGCTGTACGCTACTAACATTTTCAGTATTTTTACTAGTCTGAATTTCGGGATTGCGCTTAAATAAGCTTCCGATGCTTAGAGAAGGAAAATTATCAAAGTTAAATATTATATAGCCAAAAGTAATACTTGAGACTAAAAGCAACAGCATTGAGCCAATACTCAAAGGTGACAGCAGACTGTCATGACGAGCTTTCTGTTTAGGTTGGGGTTGTTCTTCCGCTAAGCTTCGTAATAAAGCTTCAGATGATTCTAAATAGTCATCTGGCTGCTTTGTGGTTACATTGTTGGGTGGTGATAAATCTTCGTTTAAATTTTCGTTTTGCGTATTTTGATGATTAATGTTCGCTTTAACAATGCTGCTTTGATTTAACGGCGGGGTCGCTTGACTTTGAACCTTCGTCGTCGCTTCAGGAAATGGTATTGTATGCTCCTCACCAGAAGAAGAAATCTGCTGATGATGGACACTCGTCTCCTTTTCGGCAGCCACTCCTGGAAAGTCAGGTAAGGGAGGAGGAGGAGGGGTTTTGGTTTTGCTTTGGGAGTTACTTGGGGAAGCTTGCTGTTGTCTTATATAAGCCGCAGCTTGTTCACCCGTTAAATTCTGCTGTAATTGAGTATTTGCCAAACTTATAGTATTTTGAACTTGCGGTTTAGCAGCAATCAAGCTACCAAAATCTTTTTGAATTGGCGTTCTATGTGAAATTCGCGTTCGACGATACCGCGCCAATTCTTCATCAAGCTGGACTTCTAAACTTGCTAAAGCCGCGCTGATTACGGGTTTTAGGTTAGATGGTTTTGATGTTTGACTACCAGAATAAGATAGTGGGTTTTCACTCATTGCCCGCGTGCCTCCGTGCCGACTGCCTGCCAAGATTATCTACCGTAAAAAATAGATACCCTTGTGCTAATCCTAGCGAAAATTATCATGGATATATGATTTTACCAAGGTGTAATTCCTTGATTCACCTTTATTCAAGATGTCCTTTGAATCAATTCCCAAGATTTTAGAACAATTGCAAATTGAAACTTTATACCAGCAACAGCCCTTACAACGCTTGCTCGATTGTTGGGAAGAAGTTGTGGGAAAAGTCATTGCCACTCATACACAGCCCATATCAATTGAACGGGAAGTTCTATGGGTAGCAACATCAGGCGCTGCTTGGGCGCAAAACTTGACCTTTGAACGACAAAAGTTGCTAAAAAAGTTAAATCAAATATTACCAACCCCTTTAGTAGATATACGCTTTTCTACCGCTCGTTGGCAGCGTACCAAAAAAAAACCGTTACGGCAACAAAATATTTCGTCTGCCGAGCATCCCAGCTACCTGGGGAACATCGTTGACCGAAACCAGAATATTCACTCCTTGCCAAAAAATCCTCATACTGCTTTCGCTGATTGGTCTCAAACCATAAAAAGGCGATCGCAATCTTTACCTCTTTGTCCTAACTGCGAATCTCCTACTCCAGGAGGAGAATTAGAACGTTGGGGAGTTTGTTCTATTTGTGCTGCTAGGTCTTTTTAATAGGACTTAGCAAAAAGGCATATTTTTTTTGTAGGGTGCTGTGACACTTTGATTGATTTTTAACGCAATAATCAGGTTTTAGTGTCACGCACCATCTGAGTCTTGTGACAATCGCGTAAGTCCTGTTTAAATTAAGCATGGTAAATGGGGCATTGGGCATTGGGCATTGGGTATTGAGAATTGTTCATTGTTTATTGATGATTTTCCATTGATAATTATCAAAAAATAATCAATTAATGAATCTAGAGAAGTATTCCTTAAAGCTGAGTGTATCTATGCTCCTATATCTAAAACAAGCCGATTAATCGCGATCCCTAATTGGTTTAAGCATAAAAATTAGGATAGATTTCAATAACTTGTTTCTTTTTCGTTACATAAAAATTTAAAAATATCACACAAACATAAAGAGATTATAAAGTTATCTTTTGGGTTGGGATCGTGAAAAGCTAGACACTATAATGGGTTGGTGGATTAGTCAGTATTTATGTCTAGAAGCACAATAGAAGATGTAAATTAGCCATCTGGCGGCATTAAAAATGAAAAGCATTCAAAACTTCACTTCAGCTTGCAGAAATTGTCGTCACTTCTCACCAGAAGGTCGGCGTGGAGGAGTTTGTCAGAAACTAGGAGCGCCAGTACGTGGCAGTTGGAAAGCTTGTTCTTTAGCGGTCTCTCCCTTTGCTCCCTCATGGGAAAGCCTAGAAGATGCTTTGAGTTTGCCATATGCTACTCCTGTATTAGCCAATTCTGACAACTTCGCAGTGAAGGTAGATCGTGTTGAACGGATATCTACTCCAGTAAAGGTAGAAGCTTTATTAAGCTAACTTTTAACGTTTTCAATGTAGAGAAAATATAACCGTTCTAAATCAAGTAAACTTCAAATCTAATAAAATTTATTTTAAAATTTGCATTGTGAGTGTTTCAATCGCTCTTGCACCTTAAAAGAACTGCACTTTCTTGATCGAGGTGCAGTTTTTTAGGGAGTAGGAAGTAGGGAGTAGGGAGTAGGGAATATGGAAATTAGCCCATCCCAGCATCCTCTAAATCCCAAATCCCAAATCCCAAACCAACGTATCCGTTGTTGAAATCCAAAATCCATTGACGCGGAAGCGTCTTCCCGCAGGGTAATCCAAAACTTGTGCTGAGCTTGCCGAAGTATCCAAAATCCTCTAAGGTAGCCAAGGATATTGACGGAAATCTGGCTTGCGCTTTTCTAAAAATGCCTGTTTCCCTTCTGCTCCTTCTTCTGTCATGTAGTAAAGCAATGTGGCATTTCCGGCAAGTTCTTGTAAACCAGCTTGTCCGTCACAGTCAGCATTGAAAGCAGCTTTTAAACAACGAATTGCGATCGGGCTTTTTTCTAATATTTCTTGGGCCCATTCAATACCTTCAGCTTCTAATTGTTCTATAGGTACAACCGTATTTACTAACCCCATTTCTAAGGCTTGTTGAGCGCTGTATTGACGACACAAAAACCAGATTTCGCGAGCTTTTTTTTGTCCGACGATGCGTGCTAAATAACTTGCACCAAATCCACCGTCAAAACTACCAACTTTTGGTCCAGTTTGTCCAAACACAGCATTGTCGGCAGCAATTGTCAAGTCACAAATTAAATGTAAAACGTGTCCGCCACCGATCGCATAACCTGCAACTAAGGCAATTACAACTTTGGGCATCGAACGAATCAAGCGCTGTAAATCTAATACATTTAAACGGGGAGTACCATCATCATCGATATAGCCAGCTTTTCCGCGCACGCTCTGGTCGCCACCCGAACAGAACGCATATTTTCCATCAGTATGGGGACCAGCACCAGTAAATAAAACTACGCCAATACTAGAATCTTCGCGGGCATCGCAGAAGGCTTGATAAAGTTCAAAAACAGTTTTAGGACGGAAAGCATTGCGTTTGTGGGGACGGTTGATGGTTATTTTCGCAATGCCATCGGCTTTATCGTAAAAAATATCTTCGTAGGTTTTGGCGGTTTGCCAGTTGATTTGCATTCTCTGCTAATAGCTAATGGGTAATTGGTAACGGGTAATTCATTGACCCTAGCTTGAGAATTTTATCGTAGTGTGGGGACTTAAGACTAATTTTTTCATTGCTGCGATGCAAAAATGGTTATTTTGTTTAAGCATTTAATAGAACTTTTCAAAAGTTTCTTCTAAGTGCTTTGAGTATCTTCTTGTATAATTAGCACTTACATCTACGTTACGATTAGATTTAACGAGAGCTTCAGTTGCAGTAAAGCATGAATCTTGAAAAAACTCTACAGAGAATAAGATATTTGATGTCACTTTTTGTGACTGAGATTAAGGCTGCTACAGCTATGCAGCAAACAGATATTAATAAGGTATCTGAAAATGTCGTCATACCTCTGTTTGCTCAGATTTACGGCTATAAAAATCTTAAAAATTTAAACTTTAGTGAAGGTAGTAATTTTCCCAGTATTGATTTAGGAGACGAAACAGCCAGAGTTGCTTTTCAAATTACATCTACGCCGATTATTAAAAAAGTTCAAGAAACATTGAAAAAGTTTATTGAATACAAGTTATACGAGAAGTATGACAGGCTGATTATTTATATTTTGACAGAAAAGCAAAAAACTTATTCCGATAAAGAAATTAATAAAATAATTCAAGGTAAATTTAAGTTTGATACGAAAAAAGATATTTGGGATTCTCGAAATATTCTTGAAAAAGTCAGTGGATTTGAAATCGAGCAAGCACGTGAAGTAGAAAAGATTTTAGAAGCAAATTTTGGTGAAATAAGAAGACAGCCTGAGTGGGAAGTAATTGATAAGGTTGAACAAATTATTAATGAATACACGCAGTTATTTGTAGGGCGTTCTAAAGAAACTCAAGAATTAGACAATTTTTTGTACGAAAATTCAAGTGGTGCAATGCTCGTAACGGCTGAGGCTGGTTTTGGGAAGACAGCACTCTTGGCTAATTGGTTACAATCACGACAGAACAATAACTGTTTTATTGCTTACCATTTCTTCTCTGAACGTGAGGAAAAAACTCGCTCTGCTAAAAGCGCTTATAAAAATTTACTAAGACAACTACATATTTATTACGAACTTTACAACGAACCACAGCCCAACGAACTAGATGAGTTGAGAGCAGCAATATACAACATATTAAGAGAACGCGGTGCAAGGGAAGATAAGCTCTTAATTATTGTTGTAGATGCTTTAGGTGAATTAAACGAAGTTGAAATTCCTTTTTCATTACCTTTTCCTACTCCTCTACCCGATAATGTGTTTGTTATCGCTTCAGCGAGAGCTTCAGAAGCAGAAGAACCAAAATATTTAGAAAATTGGATAGAACAATCGCAAAAGTTACACCTTAAGCGCTTACCTAAATTTGCACTTACTGACTGGTTGAAAAGAACAGGTGAAGGTGAGTTGGCATTATTTGCGGATGATACTAATTTTGTGGATCAACTTGATGAAATGACTCAGGGCTTTCCGCTTTACCTAAGTTACTTAACTGATGAATTGAATCATGCTGCAAAGCAACAGCAGGATGTGCATTCTGTCTTGGCAGAAACGCCCCAAGGCTTTGAGAAGTATGTAAAGCAGCAACTTAAGCGTTTAGATGAACTTGAATTACCAGATGAAAGATGGCAGTTTTTTGCATTGCTGGCGGTAGCAAAAGGTGTGCTTGAAAAAGATGATATTAAAGTTATTACCCAAATGCGCGATCGCCAATTACGCCAATTACATCAATGTTGGCAAGTGACGCGCTGGATGAAGATTAGCGGGGGTAAAGACTACGCTTTTGCTCATCCTCTACTGGGAACTATGTTTGCTAAAGAATTGGGTGACGATGCTGAGGAGCCTTTGCAAAAGTTAATTGATTTCTGTAGTCAATGGCAGAAACACCAAAGTTGTTATGCTTTGAGACATTATCCAGAACACTTACGAGATGGGGAGCAGTGGGATAATTTGTATGGGTTGCTGCATAATTTTGAATTTATAGAAGCGAAAGTTAATCATATTGAAATAGGCGTAGAGGCATTGATTAAAGATTATGTTTTGATTGAAACTGGGGAATTATCAAACTTCTCAGACGAGAAAAAACAAACTATAAAAACGCTTCAATTGATTCAAGGAGCATTACGGCTATCTGCCCATGTTTCAATTAAAGATACAAAGCAACTCGCAACACAATTATTAGGGCGGTTGCTGAACTTTAATATGCCCGAAGTTCAAGTATTACTAGAACAAATATTGCAAACTAAAATTGCTTGGTTGCGTCCTTTGACAGCTAGTTTAATTTCTCCTAGCGAACCTTCAATACGTACTTTAAGTGGTCATAGTAGTTCTGTGTGGTCTGTTGCTGTTACCTCTGATGGACAGAAGCTGATTTCTGGTTCGCAGGATGGTGCTGTCAAAATTTGGAATTTGAAATCGGGAAATTTAATACGCACTATCACTGCTCATAATGACTCAGTGAATACGGTTATAACTAGCCATGATGGTTTATACATATTTTCTGGTTCCCATGATAAATCTATTAAGATATGGGACTTAAATACAGGAGATTTAATACGCACACTTACTGGTCATCATGGTTCTATTAACGCAGTTGTACTAACTCCTGATGGTTCAAAAATTATATCTGCTTCCTCTGACTGTTCTCTTAAAGTTTGGAATTTAAAAAATGGAGAAGTGCTTCATAAATTTATTGGTCATAAAGCTTCAGTACAAGCACTCGCAATAATTAATACCGACAATAAAAATCTAGTAATTTCTGGTTCATATAATGACACTCCCAGAGTTTGGAACTTGGAAACTGGAAAAGAGGAATTTAGTCTCGGTGAGAGTGATATGGTGTGGTCTACTACAGCTATTCCTAATAAAGAATTAGTAATTTTTGGATCACAGGATGGAACATTTACTATTTGGAATCTCAAAACTAGGGAGAAAGAATATAGCTTCAAAGGTCACAGTAATTCAGTACGTGCCATATCTGTGACTTCTGATGGTGAACGAATAATTTCTGTTTCAGAAGATAAAACTCTCAAAATTTGGAAGGTGGGAACTTGGGAGAATGAAGCCACTATTAATGCTCACACTGGTTCTGTTCTTGCAGTCGCAGTTACTTCTGACGGAACAAAGATAATTTCTGCTTCAGGAAGTACTATTTATAATTTACTTTCAAATGATTATACTATCAAAATTTGGAATCTAGAAAGGTGCGTACAACATAAATTCTTTGATACTGAAAACTCAAAAACACCTCATAGTGATTCCGTAGAAGTAATTTATTTTACACCTGATGGGAAACAGGTAAGGTCTGCTTCAAAAGATGGAACTCTTAAATTCTGGAAAGTCGAAACTTGGGAAAATGAAAAAACCTTAACTGGAAATGTAAATTTAGCATTTACTTTTGGAGATAAACAAAATCAAAAGATTATTAAACTTAAATTTGGCGATATTGAAGAAACTTTTCACAGTATTCGTAGCACTTTACCTTTTATTCTTGCCACCACTTCTGATAATAATCTTCAAATTTTATCTTCAGGTGACGAAAAGATTAAAGTGTGGGATGCTTCGCTTGGAAAGGATATTGCCACTTTTACAGGAGAAAGTGAAATCAGATGTTGCGCGATCGCGCCAGATGGACAAACATTAGCTGTAGGGGAAGCATCGGGACGTTTACATTTCCTACGATTATGTTTGAGAAAATTTGAGTAAAGTCATATTTGATACCTCAAAAAACACTGTTTTTGTAGAACTGCCTAGTTGCTAAAATTCTCATATAGCTGGAGAAAATCATGATACCCAAAACTACTACCAAACCACCTTTAACTATTCCTCCTCTTGAAAGCGGTGATAAGCTTACCCGTGTTGAATTTGAGCATCGTTATGATGCTATGCCTAATTTAAAAAAAGCTGAATTAATTGAAGGAGTTGTTTACTTGGCATCCCCCCTGAGAATTAAAAGTCATGGAGAACCCCATGCTTTGATTATGACTTGGTTAGGAGTTTACACGGCTGCAACATCAGGTGTTGGATTCGCAGATAATTCTACAGTACGTCTTGATGCTGACAATGAACCCCAACCAGATGCTTTGTTAAGAATTGAAAATAGTGGGCAGTCGCGTATTAGTAAAGATGATTATGTTGAAGGTGCGCCAGAATTAATTGTAGAAATTGCTGCTAGTACCGCTTCTTACGATTTACATGAAAAACTCAAAGTTTACCGACGCAATCAGGTACAAGAATATTTAGTATGGCGAGTATACGACAATGCTTTTGATTGGTTTAAGCTTGAAGAGGGAGAATATATTCAATTAGAAGGTGATGCTGAGGGCGTAATTCATTCTCAAGTTTTTCCAGGGTTGTGGTTGGATAAATCGGCTTTGTTGTCAGGTAATTTAGCTCAAGTTTTGGAAGTGTTGCAGCAGGGATTAAGTACGGTAGAACATCAAAATTTTATTGGTTCGTAGAATTAAAAAATCAATTAAATAAAGATGGTGCGTTACGGCATTATCAATCTTATAACCTCCATCTCGACGAATTTTAATGCCTAACGCACCCTACAAGCTTCCATAAATTTTTTAGGTTACAACAGAAGTCAGTCCTAAAATTTTGATTTTTACCGTTTAGCTACTTATACCATTTCTTTATAAAGTTGCGCTTAATTCAGCCCACGCAGGTGGGCTTTGTTGGAGTAGCCCCACTCTTCCAGAGTGAGGGTGATTTAGCGCAGCCTCATACAGAATTGGTATTACAAGGTCACTTTGCTATTAACGAAATTTGATTAGCTCTTCACTTCAAGCTCAAGAAGGTAAGGAGCGACAAAGCCCTCGTAATCTTTCCTCCTACTCTCTGGTAAATCTTTCCAACCAGTAATTCTTCCCCGACACTTTTTCGTGCCACACATACACAAGGGTGGAAAATAATTAACAGAATAATTTCTCATCGCATAATCAAAACTGAATTCTTCTCCCACACCGATGTTTTTCATTGCAACAAAATCATGAGCGCCTGTTTGATTGACTCTGATGCCACAATTAGGATCGCAAGAGTGGTTCACTTTGGATATAAACCCAGCATGAAGAACAAATTTATTTTGGGCTATTTGTGAAGCGTGAGAATTATTTTCATCCAAGTTCTTTTCAATTCTTCCAACCATTACTGTCTGACCAGGCTTAAATGCTTGGGTGGCAAACATTCCTTCTCCTTTCCCATCGACATATCTTAATTCAAAACCATCTTTCATTTTGTTCTACCTTACTTTTTTAAGGATTGAGTTTTTATTAATATCTAATTAGACCGTCACAAGGCTATATTAAGACTATTGATGGCAAAGTTCATTATTAGTTGTTAATTCTTGGTTATTTGTATTACAACTTAATTTGCTATCTTCCCCTGAAAATTTTATTGGTTGGTAGTTGAGCTTTAGCACTTTTTCATTAACTATTTTTCAAAAAGCAATTAAATCAAAATGGTGCGTTACGGCATTATCAATCTTATAACCTCCATTTCAAAGGATTTTAGCCGTAATACACCCTACAAATTCTCTTTTCGCCATTTTGCTGACTCTTTACGATTGGTGCGTATTTCTAAAACCCGAATTCCTTTATTTGGTAATGGATTCAATTTAGTATGCAACTCTTTCCAAGAAGTAATTAATTCGTGTTTCACACCGTAAGTTTGACAAAGTTGAGCAAAATCTATATTTTGTGGGGTTGCAAATAACTCTTCAAAAGGCGGTTCAAAGTCCGAGATGGGCAGCATTTCAAAGATTCCGCCGCCGTTATTATTAATTAATACTATTGTTAAATGTCCGATAAACTTGTTTCTAATTAAAAAGCCGTTGGTATCGTGCAGTAACGCTAAGTCACCCGTTAATATGACGCTGCTTTGTTGACGATGGGCTATACCTAAAGCTGTTGATAAGGTTCCATCAATACCGTTTGCACCCCGATTAAAAAATGGTTGAATCCTTAAATTATTCGGTTTCCAGAAAAATTCTACATCCCGCACCGCCATACTATTGGCGATAAATAAAGGCGTTTGCGGTGGTAAAACTTGAGAAAGCAACCAAGCAGCTTTACCTTCAAATAAATCTGTCTTTTCCGCCAAAGTTTGATCCATTTTTTCTCTTACCTGGGTTTCCGCACTTAGCCATAAATCGAGATAAGTATCTCCCCATCTCCCTATCTCCCCATCCCCCCATCTCATCTCCTCAACATTCACTCGTAAATGAACTACCCTTCCGTGCAAAGCATCAATATTTTGATTCGAGGGTTCAATTATCCAGCGTAAAGAATTATTCTCGATCAACCATTTACGTAATACTTTGCTAGTAGGCATTTCGCCGATTTGAATTACTACTTCTGGAATTAACTGCGTTGCTAGATGTGAATTTCTCAAAATTGAATCGTAGGTAGAAATAATGTTCTTGTTGAGTGAAGCATAATTTCTAACTGGTGATAGTCCCTCCGCTAAAACTGGAAATCTTAACTTTTGGGCAAGTTGCGCGATCGCAGTACAATATTTTTGCGATCGTTGTGGCTGAGCAACTCCAGCAATGATAATTCCTCTTTTCGTTTCTAACCATTTTTGGGGAATAGGTATTTGGGAATGATTAATCGTTCGTTGATACTTATCCGCAACTGCTGCAAAAAATTCTTCTGAGTTAAAGCTTGATTTTAATGATTCTAAAAATCCTAAATTTACATCGGAATCATTTCTAATTGGTGGAAGAGGGTCACGAAACGGTATATTTAAATGTACTGCTCCAGAAACTGGATAAAGTGTTTGTTCAAATGCGTATATCGTCGTTTGGCGTAAATAAGCTAACATTTCCATCGTTGCTCTCGGTATAGCTAATTCCGTTTGCCAGTTAGGATAACTGCCAAATAGTCTCAATTGGTCTATGGTTTGTCCAGAATGACAATTACGCAATTCCTGCGGTCTATCAGCAGTTAACAGCAATAAAGGTACGCGACTAAGATTAGCTTCCACAACTGCGGAATAAAAATTTGCTCCTGCGGTTCCAGAAGTGCAAACTACAGCAACAGGTAATCCAGTAACTTTGGCTCTACCCAAAGCAAAGAAAGCAGCAGAACGTTCATCGAGAATCGGAATCACTTCTATAGCGTTCGATTGAGCAAAAGCAACTGTAAGAGGAGTCGAACGAGAACCCGGACAAATCACCGCACAATTTAAACCCAGTCGTTGAAGCGTTTCGGTAAATATAGAAGCCCAAAGTTCGTTAATATTTCTAAATCCAATCGGCATGAGAAAGTAAGATTAAAGGTTAAAGGTCAAAGGTCAAAGGTTAAAGGTCAAATAATTTTAGACTCCTAACTCATAACTCATAACTCATAACTCCTAACTCATAACTCATAACTCCTAACTCATAACTCCTAACTCCTAACTCATAACTCCTAACTTCTAACTCATAACTCCTAACTCAATTATGGACTGCATCTACTTAACGGGAATTCGCGCTTACGGTTACACTGGCTATCTACCGGAAGAACAAGTCTTAGGACAATGGTTTGAGGTGGATGTGAAGCTGTGGTTGGATTTAAGTCTATCTGCTCAAAGTGATGCGATTGAAGATACTATCGATTACCGCAGCGTTATTAGTTTGGTGCAAGATTTGGTTAAAACGTCGAAGTTTGCTTTAGTTGAACGTCTTGCTAGTGCTGTTGCTGATTCTATTTTGCATTGTGACGATTTAGTCAAGCAAGTCCAAGTAAGTTTAAGTAAACCTGCTGCACCAATTCCAGATTTTGGTGGCAAGATTACCATTGAATTAATTAGAAGTAAATAGGTACGTAGACTAATTATCGATATACTTGCTTTTCGCTTCCTAAGTATAATTAAACACAAAAGTTTACGGTTAAATTAGATATTCTTCAATATATGCCTAATAGCGTATTTCCAAATGGGGCTAACATTGCCTATTCTTAAAAAAGAAAGAAAATTCCCTCTGTTGGAAGTTAACAATATTTAAAACTATTTATATTTATAGTTTGAATATTCCTATGGACTTGATTTGTCAAAATACAAGGGGAAAAATTTATTTAAACAGGTTCTTGCTTTTGGTAGTTTGGGGTATTGTCATGTTTATCCAAGACCAATATGCAATTCTTATTTCTTGATAATAAGTATCACTTTATATTACCTATTGTAACTCGAATGTATGATGCTGGCGTGCTTGATATCAGTAGGAAGTGTGATTATTTTACAGATGATTAAGTCACAAACCATCTTTTACGGTTAGCGATATGAAAAAAACCAGATATTAGACGTTTTTAATCTAGGATTGGTTCGTAATTATGGATGACCATCTCATTAATAATACATTTTGCTTTTTTTAAGTAATAATCTTAATTATTAGCATTTTCAATAAAAACAATACTAGCTATTTAGAGATAATTTTTATACTAAGTGTTTCCGATTAAATTAATATTTCGCTATAATGACTCAATATTAAACCTGTAAAACAATCAAATAGATGTAAAACATAATGATAACGGCAGTAACGGGCTGAGCATAATTTTGATGGACAAAATTGTAAGGCAGGAACAGTGTAAGTTGCGGTATTCATTATTATAGAGCTATTGGCATTTGAATCGGGTTTATACGAAACATTGCAACTAAATATAAAATTGTTAGGTGAAGCGATAATATGAACATCTCAGAAGTCCTAGTTGACGAGAATGAAGAAAATCAGACTTTTCATATTAGAAAGAGTTTACTTTGATTTGTGGTATGCCGTTCTAGGAATCGTTAGTTCAATTGAAGAGGTGATATTAAGGGTTGTAAAAAGTTTTTCAAGCTTATTACTGATTGATATTTGCTTGATAGTAAAAGCATATAGTGAGCGAATAGCAAATATTATTCAAAATTATTATGCAGATTCGGTATTCTATTTGACAGATATTTATGAAAGCCTAAAAACAACTGACAAGCCGTTTGCTTACCTATTCAAACTATTTATTAAAAGAGACTTACACATGGCTATCGAAATGGCTATTTACAAACAGCAAATATGCAAAGGATTGCGACAAGAAAAGCAGCAGTTAAGTGTAATAATTAACAGTATGGGTTGTGGAGTAATTGTCACGGATATCAATTCTTGTATTGAAATTATTAATCCGGTTGCAGAAGCATTAACTGGATGGCAAAGAAAAGAAGCGATTGGTAAAAACTTATTAGAAGTTTTCCAGCTAAAAGATGCAGAGACAGAAGAAGAAATTGATAATTTAGCCGCACGAGTCATCGAAACGGGTGAGGTTTTGAGTCTACCGGAGAATTGTAAACTAATTGCAAAAGACGGAAGTGAAACATCAATTGGAGATAACGTAGCACCAATGCGCGATGAAGATGGAAAAATATTGGGTGCGGTATTGGTATTTCAGGATATTAGTCAACGAAAAAAGACAGAAGCGGAACTGATACAGAATGCTTTTTATGATTCGATTACGGGATTACCAAATCGAGTATTGTTTAGAGACAGACTTACACAGGCTTTTGAACATAGTAAACGAAGAAAAAATTATCGATTTAGCGTTTTATTCCTAGATTTGGATGGCTTCAAGGGAATTAACGATAAATTTGGGCATGGGATGGGTGATAAATTATTGGTAGATATAAGTCAACTAGTGAAGTCTAGCCTGCGAGGTGGTGATACTGTAGCTAGATTTGGGGGTGATGAATTTGCTATTCTTTTAGAGGATATCAAGGATGTAAAGGATGCTACTAACGTTGCCCTACGTATTCAAGAAAATCTAGAAACGCCATTTGATATTAACGAGCGTAAAATATTAATTACGGCTAGTATTGGCATTGCTTTAAGTAGCATTAGCCATGAAGAACCAGCAAATTTATTAGATGAAGCAGACAGTGCAATGTACCAAGCGAAAGAGCGCGGAAAAGCTCAGTATGTGCTGTTTGAGAGGGAGTAGTCATCAGGTTAAAGGTTAAAGGTTAAAGGTCGAAGGTTAAAGGTTAAAGGTTAGAGGTCAAAGGTTAAAGGTCGAAGGTTAAAGGTGAAGATACTTTTAACCTTTTGTTTTTAGAATAATTTTTAATAAATTTTTTCGCGATCGCACTTAATCAGAAAACAGCCGTAACCAAACCAATCGTCAAAAAAATTAACCACAGTGCATAAATAGAAATTGGATGCACCCACTTAATATATAGATGATATCGAATTTAACAATGCTGTTTGCGATCGCGCTCTAGCCGTTTTACTTAAAAGAGTTATAATGTCCATACTCAAAATTACCGATAAAGTTTAAATAACTTAAGAAATACAAATAAATATTAAGCTAAGCCGTGTAGGCATCACAAAAATTATTGATAAGACGAAATGTGGTGTCTATCGTACTGTTGTTTGACCAATAATTAATGTTGAAATTACAAGTGATAAAACTCAAAAAAATATTGCAGAAACTCAAATTTAGAGCGATCGCAATATTTCTTGCTGTTGTATTTGGTATGGTGTTTTTTTCAACAAAGCCAGCCCAAACGCAGCAGCCGGTAACGTTAAACTTGCTGATGACAGCCCCCGATGCTGAACCTTGGAAACAGGGAATAATCAAGGATTTTGAAGCGAAAAACCCCGGTATTCGGATTAATATTGTTGAAGGTCCTAATGCTACAAATTTGCTAGAAGATTTATATACTTCTGCCTTTATTTTGGGTGATTCTCCCTATGACTTAATTAATATGGATGTCATTTGGACACCAAAATTTGCTGCTGCTGGTTGGCTGTTGGATTTGACAGATAAAATTACTAAAGAAGAATTAGCAGCATTTTCGCCAAAAGATGTAGAAGGGCGACGTTACAAAGATAAACTATATGCTATTCCCATGCGGAGTGATGTGGGAATGCTTTATTACCGGAAAGATTTACTCAAAGAAGCAGGATTTAATCCTCCAGAAAGCTTTGAAGATTTAGTCAAAATATCCCAATCTTTACAACAGAAAGGTAAGGTTGATTGGGGTTATGTTTGGCAAGGTAAGCAATACGAAGGTTTAGCAGCAATGTTTGTCGAAATTCTCGAAGGTTTCGGAGGTTATTGGGTAAATCCTGAAACTTTAGAAGTAGGTTTAGATAAACCAGAAACAGTAGCAGCAATAGAATTTTTGAAAACTACTATTCAACCAACCAAAATTTCTCCTCCTGGAGTAACTACATATCAAGAAGAAGAAACTAGAAGGATTTTTCAAAATGGAAATTCAGTTTTCTTAAGAAATTGGCCTTATGTTTGGCCTTTAGCAAATACAGAATCTTCCGTTATTAACGGTAAAATTGCAATCAAACCGATGGTGCATACCAAAAATGGTAGTAGCGGTGCTTGTTTAGGAGGTTGGGCTTTAGGAATATCTCAATCTAGCAAACATCCCGAAGCAGCTTGGAAAGCAATTCAGTATTTTACATCAGAAGAAGCACAGCGAAAATTTGTCTTAGAAGCTGGTTTCGTACCCAGTCGTCGTTCATTATTTCTCGACCCGCAAATTGTGGCTAAATATCCCCATTATCCCCAGTTATTAAAAGTTGTAGATCAAGCCGTATTGCGTCCCCCCATTGCTCAATATGCCCAAACATCCGATATTTTACAACGCTATCTTTCTGCTGCATTAACTTCGAGAATGACCCCCGAAGCCGCAATGAAAAATGCAGCCTCTGAAACTCGTCAATTGTTAGGGAGATAGGGGGATGGGGGGATGGGGAGATTAAGTAATTTCTACTCGCTATTACCAATTACCTATTACCTATTACCAATTACCAATTTATAACTGTTCACTGTTAACTGCTAAGTATGGAAACTATTCGGAGTAGAGAACAAAAAACGGCGTGGATTTTATTAATACCAGCGATGCTATTGCTGTTATTGGTTTTTGGCTATCCGATCGCTCGTGCTTTTTGGTTAAGTTTATTTACGGAAAATTTGGGAACGCAATTACAGCCTGTTTTTTCGGGTTTTGATAATTACGGAAGAATGGTGGGAGATGGTCGTTTTTGGCAAAGTTTTTTAGTCACAACTATATTTACTAGCGCTTCGGTAATATTGGAATTGCTGTTTGGATTGATCGTAGCTTTAGTTTTAAATCAACAGTTCTTTGGACGTGGTGTGGTACGGACTACAGCAATATTACCTTGGGCTTTACCTACTGCTTTAATCGGTTTAGCTTGGGCTTGGATTTTTAACGACCAATACGGGGTAGCAAACGATATTTTGCAGCGATTAGGTTTAATTCAAGCTGGAATTAACTGGTTGGGAGAACCAACTTTAGCAATGGTCGCAGTTATTACGGCTGATGTGTGGAAAACTACGCCTTTTATCAGTATCTTGCTATTAGCTGGTTTGCAGTCAATATCCGCCGATCTATATGAAGCACATTCCATTGATGGAGCAACACCTTGGCAAAGTTTCCGGCAAATAACCTTGCCACTTTTGATACCTCAAATCTTGATAGCCGTATTATTTCGGTTTGCCCAAGCATTCGGAATCTTCGATTTAATTGCAGTAATGACGGGTGGTGGTCCCGGAGGTGCGACGGAAGTTGTATCGCTTTATATTTACTCTACCATCATGCGCTATTTAGATTTTGGTTACGGTGCCGCACTGGTTGTAGTAACTTTTATGTTATTAGTTTTCGCAGTGGTGATTGCAAGTTTATTGCTTCGTTTAGCCCGCACGAGTACTACTTAGAAGTTAGGAGTTAGGAGTTAGGAGTTATGAGTTAGGAGTTATGAGTTAGGAGTTAGTACGAGTATCTTGCTTGCTAGGGTAATCCTAACCTTTGACCTTTGACCTTTAACCTTTGACCTTAAAATATTGATATGAAAAAAAATCTTTTAAAAACAATATTATTATGGATGGCAATAATTTTTGTAGTTTTATTCAGTTTGGCACCGGCTTTATGGCAGTTGCTGACCTCATTTAAAGTTAACGAAGATATTTCCAAACTACCTACAATTTATTTTCCGACTCGGATTACTTTGAGTCATTACACTGAATTATTTACTCGTCGCCCATTTTGGCGTTATATATTAAACAGTGCTTTTGTTTCAATTCTTTCTACAGCTTTTTCTTTGGGTATAGGTGCGCCTGCTGCTTATGCTTTAGCGCGTTTACGTCCCAAGGGTCAAAATATTATTCTTGGAAGTATTTTGATTGTTACTTTATTCCCTGGAATATTGCTGTTTTTAGGATTGCTAGAAATTGTGCAAATGCTGCATTTAGGTAATAATTATCTAGCTTTGATAATTCCTTATACCGCAATAAATCTACCACTGACTATTTTAGTTTTACGCAGCTTTTTTGAGCAATTGCCTAAAGATTTAGAAGATTCTGCTAGAGTTGACGGTTATAATACTTGGCAAATGTTAACTCAGATTATTTTACCGATGACTCTCCCCGCTTTAGTTACAACGGGAATTCTTACCTTTATTTTTGCTTGGAATGAATTTATCTTCGCCTTAACATTTATTACCCGTGAAGATATGAAAACAATTCCCGTTGCAGCAGCCCAATTAAGCGGTGCATCAACTTTCGAGATTCCCTACGGACCGATTGCTGCGGCTACAGTTTTAGGAACGCTACCTTTAGTTTTACTAGTATTGTTTTTCCAACGCAAAATTGTCCAAGGACTTACCGCAGGAGCGGTTAAAGGATAAAAGATGGCTAAACTTGAACTAAGAAACTTAAATAAAACCTTTTCTCCCAAAGTTGTTCCGGTTAAGGACATTAGTTTATCTGTGGAGGATAGCGAATTTCTTACCTTACTCGGTCCTAGCGGCTGTGGTAAGTCTACAACTTTACGAATGATTGCAGGTTTGGAAGAGGTGACGAGAGGAAAAGTATTCTTGGGAACTGAGGATATTACCTACAAACGTGCTGGCGATCGCAATATGGCTATGGTATTCCAAAGCTATGCGCTATACCCCCATATGACGGTACAGGAAAACCTCGCTTCGGGATTAAAGTTGAAAAAAGTACCCCGTGCGGAAATTCAAACACGAGTTGCAGAAGTTGCGGGACTTTTGGGTTTAGAAGAGTTGTTTCAACGTAAACCCGGACAGCTTTCTGGAGGACAAAGACAGCGGGTTGCTGTAGGTAGAGCTTTGGTACGTAAAGCCCAAGCCTATTTATTAGACGAGCCTTTAAGTAATCTTGATGCATTGTTACGCGAAAGAGTTCGAGCCGATATCAAGCAGATATTTGCAGCCCAAAAAGCGCCGGTAGTTTATGTTACCCACGACCAAACCGAAGCGATGACACTTTCTTCTCAAGTCGCAGTTCTAAATAACGGCTACATCCAGCAACTTGCAGCACCCGCAGACATTTACAATCGTCCCGCTAATTTATTTGTGGCTGGTTTTGTAGGTAGTCCCCAGATGAATTTACTTACCCTACCTTGTCAAGGAAATAATGCCATACTCGGTAATTTTTCCGTAACCTTACCGCAGCTTCCCACCTTAACACCGCAAATTGTTCTAGGTATTCGTCCGGAACACGTTCGTGTCGCATTACCAGAAGATACGCAAATCGTCAAAGGAAGAGTATATTTAGTCGAGAATTTAGGGATGTACAAATTAGTCAGCGTGCGTATACCCAGTTCTCAGACAGAATCGCCAGTTATCCGCGCTTTACTACCTCCCGACCAAAATTGGCATGACGAAGAAATTACTCTGGCTCTACCTTCACAGAATATCCACTGGTTTGATGTTGAATCGGGAGATACTTTACAGTGAACAATTATCAATTTCACTCTTAGAATATGATTAATTAATTAAATAATATTTGAAAAATTATAGTGATTTTAAATAGTAAACAGACAATTAGTAGTGCGAGCATCTTGCTCGCTAGAATCGAGCGAGCAAGATGCTCGCACTACATATATGAATTAAAAGCGATTATAAACTCAAAAATGATTGTAATCATATAACTTTTAGAAATTTTTCTAATCCCTATTTTACAATCCAAAATTCTTTAAATCCTAACTCTTTTAATCCATTCGTGTAGCGTATCTGCAGGACAAATCCAAAATAAAATCATCCGTTGTCAAAATCTAAAATCGTAAAAACCTTTCCACTCCAGCTTTAACTTCTGGTAAATTCATATAAGCGTCTGCTGCTTCCAGTAAATTACTAATATTTTCTTCGCTAGCGTCATCTAAATCATCGCTTAAACGTTTACCTGTTAAAGACTTATCAAGATTGAATTGCAAACGTAAA
Source organism: Rivularia sp. UHCC 0363 (assembly GCF_034931125.1). Lineage (NCBI taxonomy): Bacteria > Bacillati > Cyanobacteriota > Cyanophyceae > Nostocales > Rivulariaceae > Rivularia > Rivularia sp. UHCC 0363. The sequence continues at coordinate 123,378 of NZ_JAYGHM010000009.1, forward strand.
AGCCGCTCGTGAACTATGTGCTTGCTGATGTATTCGTAAATATCGGATGAAGCATCAAATAATACACCAACAATTGGTTGGGCCCATTGGATTAAACCCCAACTTTGTGCTTTTTCAAAAGGAATGATTCGGGTTCTATCTCCAGTTCCGATGGAAAGTACTGCGATTTCTTCACTGGAAAAACCAAAGCGTAATGCTTCTGCAATACCACAACTAGAAGGGTTATTTGCTGCTACTCCACCATCAATTGCCGAGTAGATAGTTTTGATTGAATAAGCAGATGTTTTATCGGGAATTCGATCCCAAGCAGGATTTACTGTAGCTTTTCTAACAGAACCAATATAATTTTTAATAATCCGAGTTTGTCCGCTACCTTTACCATCAGTAATTCTAATTTCGGCATTTAGATATACATCATCAACTGTCGATTCATTCTCACTTAATATAATCGTATTTATACTTGCATCTTTAACATTTCCGTTGACTCTTTTCTCTAATTTATGTGCTGGGAAATATGTAGGAGCGGATGCGGAAGCAACACATACTTCCCACAAAGGAACGTTTCCATAAGCTTTATCTGGTCTCCAACTTTTAAAAATAATTGGATTGCGTTCAATAGTGTCATAAGATACGATTAATAACCTTGGTGAACTACCAAGATCGAATAATCTTGTTTCTCCGAAAACACCTTGTAAAACTTTAGTTAAACCTTGATCGGAATACTTAGGAGCGGGTATACCGTACCTGAATAATAAAGGAATTCGCTGTAAAGAAAAAAGACTTTGATAAGGAAAAATAACTGAGCTTTTATTTTGGAAAAAATCGACAATTTCTTCACTGCTGCGTCCCGTTGCGATCGCGGCTGCTAAAATAGAGCCTGTGGAAGTTCCAACAATTAAGTCAAAGTACTTATTTAACGGTTGATCGATTTGTTTTTCAATTTTCGCGAGCATTTTAGCCGCAACGATTCCCCGAATTCCTCCACCATCTAGACTTAATATCCGAAAAGGCACAATAAAAATGCTCCCTGTATGATGATTATGATTTATCAATCAACTGATATATAGACATTTGCTATCAGATATTATTAACAATATTGCCATTTATTGCAATTATAGAATATACAAAATGTGTCAGGAATAATAGTAAATATTGAGTCACGGTTTTATTTTATAAATTTTTTGAGCGATAATTTGATAATTTACTTTGATTAAATATAAAATGTTTAATTTTTATGAATTTGTATTACAGGTATCTAAACTAAATAAAAACATTTAATAATTAAGAGTTTTTCTCATTAAAAAGAGATTTTTAAGTGATATATAAGTTTTAAATAATTAGATAAAAATAATTTAATTTTAACTAATGAAATTAGATTTTTTTTATCCGGTATTATAAACTTAAATAAAACAGTTAAAGACTACATAAAACTATTTAGAAAATAAATTTTACAACTAATTTGCATAAAAAAGACTTACATAGACTCAAAGATTAATGGAGCGCGATCGGCTATAATGCCCGATATAAATACTTACAGAAGGACTAATTTGTAGTGACTAAGCTTACGTTATCAATAGCATCTGCGAGTGCAGCATTGATTTTTTCAGGTACGCTACAAACAGCTAAAGCTGCAAACTTCAATCCTGCACCTATTTATCAAGATGTTGGAAGGTACAGCATAACTATCTCTGGAAATAATGACTTAGCTGATATTTATTTTCCCAAACCAAGAGATTTAAACACTGGTGACTATTCCTTTCCCATTGCTTTGTTATTGCAAGGTGCCAATGTAGATAAATCAAGTTATTCAGAATATGCCAGTATTGTGGCTCGTTATGGTTTTGTAGTAGTAGTACCTAATAGAGAGCGAGCAATTCCACAAATTGGTGGAACTGGACTTTTTGCTGAAACTTCTCAAATAAATGATGTTTTAGCGCAGATAAAAACGGAAAATTCCAATCAGAATTCACCTGTAAAAGGTATTGTTAATACAGATAAATTAGCATTGTTAGGTCATTCCTTCGGGGGTGCTGTTGGACTATCTGCAATTGCGAACACTTGTATCCCACTTATATGTGAAGGTTCCTTTGAGCAACCAGACGAATTAGTTGCAGGAATCTTTTTTGGTGCAAACCTCCGCAATCAAGCCACAGACGAATTTATCCCCATCAATAATTCTGGAATTCCTACCGCACTATTACAAGGAACCCGTGAAGGTATAGCACTTCCTTTCCGAGCCGAAAGAACCTACGATAATATTCAAAATCCACCCAAAGCTTTAATTAGCATTTCTGGTGCAAATCACTACGGTATTACTAATACTAATAACCCCGACGGTCCATTTCCAGATCCTAATGTTCCGACTATCGCTCAAGATGTGGCTGTAGAAACAGTTGCGCGTTGGAGCGGATTATTTTTACGCGCTAGCGTACTTGATGATAAAGAAGCTTTTAATTATGTATATTTTACTGGTGATGCGCTAGATAAAAATGTAACAGTTACCAGCCAAGTAAAATCAGTTCCCGAAGCATCTTCTATATGGGGTTTAGCAGTGTTTGGGATTGGGTTTGTTGTATGGAAGAAAAGCAATAAAAAATATGAAATGAAAAATCACGATAAATTGATCTAAAATTTAGCAAAAAAAATTAAAGAAGACGTAGCATTGCTACGTCTCTACATTATTGATTCGTTTTTACAATAATTTATTGACCCTGAACATTCATATCCATGATTAACTTAGATATCAGGGGAGTTTCTTGCAAAGTATTGACGTTTTTACCAATATATTGACTGTCAGCAAGTAAGGAAAGTTGAGAACTTACCGGCATAACTTTATCAAGCTGTATCGTCGCTTTTCCTTTTGCATTACCTTTAAATGATTGTAGAGTTAAAATACCGTCTAAAGGCAATCCAGGATAGTCAATTTCTTGAATTGATTTTTCTTGCTGCTGTAAATTAACATTCAAAGTAGCAACATTACCCTTGAGATTGACCAACTCATAAGTAGTAGTTTGTTTGAGACTAATGCCGTTAATATCTGTTTCAGAATTAACTTGCCATTTAGCACCGATTCCTACAGCAGCTTCTGGGACTGGTGAAGATAATTGTTGTAACGAATTAGATAATTGTTCGACAAGAAACTTCATGTTTACATCTACTTTTTGTGGAATTGCGTACTTAACGCTTTTAGCTATTCCTTGATTATCAATTACCACAGAACCTTTAAAGTTTTCCAACTGTTCTATCTGCTTACTAATAACTTCAATTAATTCCGGACGGGTTTGAGCATCACCTTGAATTTTGACATCACTATAAGCAATATCATAGTGAATATCTCCACTTGGTTCTACTTTAGTAACTGTTGAATCTAACCTAACAATATAAGCTGGTAACTTTGCCCTAGGCATATTATGTTCACCGATGGACATTAAAGTTTCTTTGTTTAAGGTCACATTTACTGTTTGTTTGGCACCAACTTTTGATGTAAAGCGTAATTTTTCTTTGTTACCAGTTCCCGTACTAATAACTTTTAATTGAGGTAGTTTGTTAGTAGTGGGTTTAGTAGCTTGCTTTTGGGTTGAAATAACTATAGAAGACGTTTGAGCATTTACACTATTTATTTGCTCCAATCCCCATCCTGAAACTACAAGGAAAATTGAACTAGCTAAAAATAATCTTTTCATGAGCATAATAGATAGTGACAACTCAAAATATTAAGTATACAGATCAGAATTAACAATTTTAGCTTGATTTACGGCAAAATAATCATAAAAATGAGATTGATAAACCGAAAAAATCCCAGCAGCTAAATCTCGTTTAATTGACAATAAGCAGTATTTAAAAGTTCCCAATTATAGGAATCCGGTTTAATTCCTATAACTATTCGTAAGTTAAGGGAACAGGAAATAAATAGGTAAACATAATTAGATATAAGATAAAACCTCACCCTCAATCCTTGGTAAGGAGAGGGAAGCCGAATAATCCACTTATCTTAGGGAACAGAAAAAAGCATTTAGCGGTATACTGAGTTTTTCAAATTTTAATTTTAATCTAAAATCTAAAATCTAAAATCCAAAATCCCTATGAGTATTATCGTCTTCGGTAGCATCAATATAGATTTGGTCGCAACAGCACATCGTTTACCGATCGCAGGTGAAACATTATTAGGACACGATTTTTTTCAAGCACCCGGTGGTAAAGGTGCTAATCAAGCCGTTGCACTGACCAAATTAGGCATTTCTACGGAAATTGTCGGGCGTGTTGGGACCCACTTTAGGAAGGAACTTATCGACTACTTGCAAACCGCTGGTGTCAAAAATAACGTATTTCTTGATGAGACAGTCAGTTCCGGTGTGGCAATTATTACTGTAGATGATGCGGGGGAAAACCAAATTGTTGTCATCCCCGGCGCAAATGGGCGCGTCGGTCAAGAAGATGTCGAAAGGCTGTCGCAGTTATTACCGAGAAAACAAGCACTTTTATTACAATTAGAAATTCCCATTCCTGCGGTAGTTGCAGCAGCTTTAGCAGCACAAAAAGCCGGAGTAAAAGTAATTCTCGACCCCGCACCAGCACAAGCATTACCAGAAGAACTTTATCCATTAGTAGATATTCTGACACCCAATGAAGTAGAAGCAGCGCAACTAGTAGGATTTGCAGTAAATAGCGAAGATTCCGCCAAGAAAGCAGCCGAAGTTTTATTACACAAAGGGGTGAAATGCGCGATCGTTAAACTCGGCGCAAAAGGCGTTTATTGTGCAACCCCCACAGAAAGCTTTTTTACACCGGCATTTTCAGTAAAAACCGTTGATACCACAGCCGCAGGAGACGCTTTCAACGGCGGTTTAGCAGCAGCCCTTACCGAGGGACTTTCCTTGCGTCAAGCTGTAACCTGGGGTGCAGCTGCGGGTGCTTTAGCAGCAACTAAATCTGGAGCGCAACCTTCGTTACCGGATCGGGATACCTTTGATAAATTCTTGCAAGAGAGAGTGGGAGAAAGTTAGGAGTTAGGAGTGAGGAGTTTAGAATTAACTGGTTCCTAGCCTCTGGCTGGGAACCCCTGTAAATGAGGCTCTGCCTCAAGTATATTAAGAGGCAGAGCCTCTTGAAATGTATTCCCAGGCAGAGCCTGGGAACAAGAATCTGTTGTTAAAATCTAAAATCTAAAATCTAAAATCCAAAATTAAATGACTTACGATTTAGTTCTACGTCGGGGAAGATTAATTACATTTGATACGGAAAGCGAATCTGTAGATATTGGCTTTAAAGATGGTTTAATTACTGCTATTTCTGCCGATTTAAAAGAATCTGCCGATCAAGAACTCGATTTAAACGAAAAATTAGTTTCACCCCCGTTTGTTGAATCGCACATTCATTTAGATTCGGTGTTAACCGCAGGACAACCCCGTTGGAATGAGAGTGGTACGCTATTTGAAGGAATTAAAATTTGGGGCGATCGCAAACGTGAAATTTCCCTCGAAGATGTAAAAAATCGCGCTTTGACAATGTTGAAGCAACAAGCGGCTCAAGGTATATTATTTGTCAGAACCCACGCAGATGTGAGCGAACCGCAGTTAATTGCGCTACAGGCTTTATTAGAATTGCGGGATGAAGTGAAACACTGGATGACGGTGCAGGTAGTTGCATTTCCCCAGGATGGGATTTACTCGGACTCACAAAACGAGATTTTGCTGGAAAAAGCTTTAGAAATGGGTGCGGATGCGGTGGGAGGGATTCCCCATTATGAATTGACACGAGAAGATGGAGTGCGATCGGTAAAGCGAGTATTTGAATTAGCCGCAAAATATAATCGTTTAATTGATATTCATTGTGACGAAATAGATGATGAACAATCGCGGTTTTTAGAAGTTGTTGCTGCTGAGGCTATTCATACACAGATTGGTAATCGAGTTACAGCCAGTCATACCACGGCTTTTGGTTCTTATAATAATGCTTATGCCTATAAACTAATGGGTTTTCTGCAACGCGCTCAAATTAATTTTATTGCCAATCCTTTGATTAATATTACCTTACAAGGACGTGCTGATTCTTACCCGAAACGCCGAGGAGTTACCCGCGTTAAAGAACTATGGCAACATGGTTTAAACGTCAGTTTCGGTCACGATTGCGTCCAAGACCCCTGGTATAGTTTGGGTACCGGAAGTATGTTAGATGTGGCTCATATGGGAGTACATATTTGTCATATGACCGGACGTGAAGAAGTTAACGCTTGTTATCAAATGGTGACGCAAAATGCAGCTAAAACATTACATATAGAAGATAAATACGGTATTGCGATCGGTAAACCTGCATCTTTAATTGTGTTAAATGAACGCGATGCTTACGACGCTATTCGTATTCGTAATCAACCCCGCTACGTTGTATCCCAAGGAAAAATTGTCGCTTCTACAATACCAGCAACGACCAGTTTTTCATCAACTGGGAATTGTATTTAATAATTTTGCACGTCATAAAAATCTAAAAGTTTAGAAAATATAGAGATATTACGTTGTAACATTTACTTTCATCTATGGTTTATATAGATTTTTGCAGCGCAATTGGCATTATTTTAATGAAATAATGAATACTACTTTAAATTTTTAAACTTGGTAATTTCGTAATGTTTGAACGACTTTAACCCGCTTTTTCTCAAAATATAAATAGAAAAAGAAAATGAAATTATCAAAATTGGTAGTATTAGTCTTAGTATTGATTCCAGGAAGTATCTTAGCTGCATCCTGCCTTGAGAACACACCTCCAGCTAATAACATCGATTTAAAGGCTGCAAATAACTGTATTACCCAAAAAGATGTTACCAATGCTCAAGAAACGTGGGCTAATGCGATCGTTGCTATTGGCAAAGCATACAAAAATGGAGAGGACTATAAAGCTTTAGCAGCAGATACTGTTGATCAACTATACGGTTATGATGAAGGCAAGGTTTTATTTAAACCGACAAAAGCTTCAGAAGGACAGTTTCGTTTAACAGAAAAAGATGCCATATCTTACTTTGTCAAAGGTGTTGTTTCCGAAGATAAAGGATTTGCCCTTCAACCTTGGAGTAAAGTCAGATTTGAAAATGCAGGAATCAGCCTTGATTGTACTGATGCCGTAACTATGGGAAACTACTATTTCACCGATGCGAAAACTGGCAAAGAAACGAAAGTAGAATATACTTTTGGTTATCGCAAAAACATGGATGGAAAGTTACTTATCGATTTGCACCACTCTTCTGTGCCGTACAATCCCACTGAACAATAATTTATAGGCAGGACTTACGCAATTGTCACAAGACTGAGGGAACGGTGCGTGACACATAAACCTTATTATTGCGTTAGAAATCAAGCGAAGTGTCACAGCACCCTACGACCAAAATATGCCAGTTGCGGCCATTCCTAATAGGAACTAAGGATTAGTTAATAGGTTGAGTTAGACACGACTTGCAATTTGAAAAAGGTAACAAGAAATCGATATTAATTAATTAGAGCAACACAACCTAAGTAGATAGACGTAATTAAATATAAGATAAGACCTCACCTTATTAAGGAGAAGGAAGCCGGACTAAGGATGAGGTTTTATATTTAATTTGACCCACTTACTCCCTACTTTCTTTTAAAAAAGAAACATGAGCAGAAACAACTTTCCAACCTTGTGGAAAACGATACCACATTTGGCTTTGTCTACCTCGACGTTCTACATTATTTATTAATCGGCGAAATTCAAGGGTGACTGCTGCACTATCTTCACCAAAAGTAACCACTTTCAGATTAAGTATTTCCCGTTCTAATTTAAAAGCTGGACGAGAATTGCGAAAAGCCCGAATATCTTCCGCACCATACAGATTTTCATTTAATCCAAACCGCACAACATCTGCTGAATCCCAGAAAAAATTATCCAACACCGCAGTATCATTACTACATAAAGCGGTTTCATACTTCATATATAATTCCGTTAACTCAGCAACTAAAGCTGGTTCATTAATTACATTATTCATATTTTTCTTAATAATTTATAGTTCAAATTTACTCTAAATATGATACAACTCAAAACATCCTCAAAGACTTAACTTATACATAGCCCCCAATGTATCGGGGGTTAGCGGATCTAAATGTCTAACCGACTCGTATTAATGGATCGGTACCGGGAAACGTCGAGAAAAACTGGGAACCTGGACAAGATGGTTCCGCAGAATGGAACGCTTATTGAGACCCAATTTCGGTAGCGCGAGCGTGGGATACTCAAATTGAAATAATTATGTGTCCTTTGGATGGATATTACTAATAACGTCCCTGTGATATCAGAAATTTTCCAAAAAATGGGTAAACAAAGAAACTATCCCATATCCGATTTAGCAGAAGAATGTTATGCCTTAGTAATTCCCCAAGATTATTATTTTTGGGATGTATTAGCAACAGCTTATTTAGCACGTCCAGAATTTTTTCAAATCAAAGAAATAGAAACAGAAGTTATTACTAATGGTAAAAGTCAAGGTTCAACAAAAATTGTATCGGCAGGACGAAAAGTTTCTGTAATGGATACAGTAGATAAAGAAGCTTTTTATCACTATATTTTGCAACAGTGGAAGAGGTAGATAAGTTAGGAATTATATAATTTTGGATTTGGGATTTTGGATTGTCAAAGAGTTATACAACTAAATTAATAGTTTGGCTCTCATAAGTAGTGAGAGCGTCTCGCTCCCTATCTATCTCCTATTTATGTATAATAAATGGAATGTCAAAGAAGATTTCAATTTACAAGTTTTTGAAATACTACTATGGTTAAAACGCCTCTAATTACCGAGCATATTGAAATAACACCAGACGTATGTGGTGGAAAACCTCGTATAGCAGGTCATAGAATTCGGGTGCAAGATATTGTAATTTGTCACGATCGCAAGAGAATGTCTCCTGATGAAATTATTTATCATTATCCAAACATTACATTATCAGATGTTTATGCGGCGCTTGCATATTATCACGATAATTTAGATGAAATCAGACAGCATATTGAAGAAGAAGAAGCTTATGTTCGTGAAGTGAAATCGCAAACTTCCTCTGTTTTACAAGCAAAATTAAACGCTACAAATGAAAGTTAAAATTCGCTTTCATATTGATGAAAGTGTAAGTAATGCAGTTGCCGAAGGCTTGCGTCGCCGTGGAATCGAGGTTACTACTACATTAGAAAAGGGATTAATGTCTGCCCCAGATCAAGCACAGTTAAATTTTGCTTTAACCGAAAATAGAGTAATTGTAACTCATGACGATGATTTTATTAAGTTACATAGTAAGGGAATTCCTCATGCCGGAATTGTCTACTGTCATCAAAATCAACGTTCAATTGGTGAAATTATTAGCTATCTCCTCTTGATTTGAGAAGTGCTTGATTCTGAAGAAATGAAAAACAAAATTGAGTTTGTATGAAAAATTAAAAGCAAATAAAAAATCTTCAAAAATCAACGCTCTTATTTTTGTCATCCTTCATTATGTATAATTCATGAGTCGTCGACGCATCCTACAGCCAGAGCTAAGCTAAGTAGGTTGGTGCAGATAAACATAACTATACTTTGTCATTGCGTGTGCGTAAGCGCAGATTCACAAAGTGTTCCCTCTTAGGGAAGGAGGCACGACGAAGCAATCGCAAGGGTTTCGGATTATTTACATTTTGTTATATAGTTGTAAATTTCCCCGCCCACCTACTTATACATTTAGTCAGTATTTCGAGTTACCTTATGCACCAGCAGATATTTTATTGGAATTAGGATGTACTTATGTACATTCTCAATTAAAATTACCTGAGTATCAAGGAAAACTTGACTATATTGATTTTTTAAGCCGTTATTTACCCCGCAATCTCAATTACGTTAACCCAACTAGCGAAGCAGCACGTCGGGAAGTATTGATTGCACCTACGCTTTTAGAAATTTGTGCTGAAACCAAATCTGAATTAAATATTGAGTATCCAGTTAATATTAATAACTTTTTGAAAGGTAGCTTCGATTATTTTATTGCTTCACCTAATGCTTTAATAGTAATAGAAGCAAAATCAGATTTAAGTAGAGAATTTACCCAATTAGCTCTAGAGTTAATTGCTTTAGACCAATGGATCGATTCTCCAGTTACAATATTATATGGTGCTGTTACCACTGGGGAAGATTGGCGATTTGGAATGTTCTATCGACAAGAAAAGAAAGTAGTGCAAGATATCAAACTGTATCGGGTTCCAGAGGAATTAGAATCTTTATTACGGGTGTTAATCGGTATTCTAATTACACCAATCAAGGGAAATTAAATAAAACTCCTAACTCCTAACTCATATTCCCTATTTAACCAAATTCAAACCCAAAAACAAAGCCGCAACAGTTCCAGCAACAGAAATTTCACCTTTAATTATTTTATCCAAAATCGCATCAATAGGAATCAATATAACTTCGATCTCTTCTGTAATATCTAACTTGATTCTTCCCGTTTTAACTACATTTTCAGCTAGATATAAATGTAATTGATTTGTATCTTTACTTGGTTTATCGTAGAGCGTTGCTATCTTCTTTATTTGTGATGCAATATAACCAGTTTCTTCTTCAAGCTCCCTTACTGCTGCAACTTCACCGCTTTCTATTTCCGGGTTAAAACCACCTGCGGGAAGTTCAATAAAAAAATCGCCGATTGCGTGTCTATATTGCTTGACAAAAACAACTTCTCTATCGCTAGTAATTGGTAAAATTATCGCGACATCCGGTTTCAGATAAACAAAGTAATCATCAACTACCTGTCCGTTAGGTAACTCTATTTCATCTTGCCTGACTTTACACCAAGGATGGTTTAACGCCATTTGCGATTGTAAAATCTTCCATTTATTTAAGTTAGTCATTTACAAGTTAAAGGTATAATCGAACAACTAATTGTTTGACAAACATAATCAAAAATAAACACCAGCACAATATCTTTTCCTCTGCGAAACTTTGCGCTAAACCTCCGCGTACCTTTGCGTTTAAAAATATTATTTATTATCCAAACTGCATTCATCATAAACTATGGGAATTAGGTATTTTATCCAATTCTCCATGTCCCATGCTCAATCCGCAATTCCCAATTCCCAATTATGCAAATCCATATAGAAACATTTACTGTAAACAAACGCTTCCCTTTAACAATTAGTCGCGGTACTACAGCAAAAACAACCAACGTCTGGGTAAAAATATCCGAAGATGATATCGAAGGTTGGGGAGAAGCATCACCTTTTAACGTCGGTAACTATCCGCAATCTACCGATATTATTTATCAATCTATATTGCAAATTGCCCCCAATTTACAAGCTCTGCATCCGTCGCAACGTCAGCAGATTGAACTCATGTTAAATAAAGCACAGATTCCTTCTGCTGCCAAGGCGGCTCTGGACACCGCTCTGCATGACTGGATGGGGAAACGTGCGGGGCTTCCCCTGTGGCAAATGTGGGGACTCGATCCAAGTGCGATCGCGCCGGTTTCTGTGACTATCGGCATTAATTCACCCGCAGGTGCTAAAGCTAGGGTCAAAGATTGGCTGCAATTTATGGATGTCAAAATGCTCAAAGTTAAATTAGGCAACCCCGATGGTATTGATGCCGATCGCAAAATGCTGTCCGCTGTACGGGAGGAAGCACCAACACCCGATTTATATGTAGATGCAAATGGCGGTTGGAGCTTGGAGGATGCCCGCAATATGTGTTTTATACTTGCCGATATGGGTGTAAAGTATGTAGAACAGCCTTTACCACGGGGACAAGAACAAACTTTGGTGAAATTAAAAAAGTCGTCTCCTTTGCCCATTTTTGTTGATGAAAGCTGCTTTACTAGTATCGATATTCCTTATTTAATTGAATGCGCTGATGGTGTTAATATCAAGTTGATGAAATCCGGGGGTTTAACCGAAGCAATGCGGATGATACATACAGCTAGAGCCTGCAATCTACAGGTAATGTTCGGCTGTTATTCCGATAGCGCGATCGCAAATACTGCCCTTGCACAGCTTGCTCCATTAGCCGATTATTTAGACTTGGATAGTCACCTGAATTTAATTGATGACCCTTTTACGGGTGCATTGATTGAAGAGGGTAAAATTTTACCAAATAACTTACCAGGATTGGGAGTACAACTAAGTGCGTCTGCCGCTCGATCAGAAAATTGCCGTTCTAATACATGAGGGAATTCGCGGAACTCATGGAAAAACAGGGTTATCTTTACTACGCTACAGCGATGCGCCGATTGTTGTCGCGATCGATCGTGATTGTCCCGGACAGTCAATACCTGAGTTAACAGGGATCAAACGTGACGTACCGATTGTTGCCTCCGTTAAAGACTCGCTTCAGTTTCAGCCGCAGGTCTTGGTAATCGGTATTGCTCCCAAAGGTGGTAGTTTACCAGACGATTATTGGCGTGAAATTAAAGATGCATTAGTAGGGGGAATGTCAATTGTCAACGGTTTGCATACTCCTTTAGCTACCAGTCCGGAATTAAGGACTTTACTCAAACCCGGACAATCAATTTGGGATGTTCGCAAAGAGCCATCTAACATCAGTGTTTGTACTCTTGCGGCAAGAAACCTTCCCTGTAGACGAGTATTGACAGTCGGAACCGATATGGCCGTTGGAAAAATGTCTACAAGTTTAGAATTACATCGTTCGTCGCGGTTACGGGGTATGCGTACCAAGTTCCTCGCTACCGGACAAACGGGTTTAATGTTGGAAGGTGATGGTGTACCTTTGGATGCGGTACGTGTAGATTTTGCTGCGGGTGCAGTGGAGCAAGTGGTGATGCGTTACGGCAAAAACTACGATATTTTACACGTTGAAGGACAAGGTTCCTTACTGCATCCTAATTCTACAGCCACATTGCCTTTAATACGCGGTTCCCAACCGACTCAGATGATTTTAGTCCATCGTCTTGGACAGAATGAGGTCATAGAAGGAGTGAGAATTCCCCCCTTAGCTGAAGTAGTTAAATTATACGAAATCGTTGCCAGCGGTGCGGGAGCTTTTGCCGCAGTACCCGTAGTTGGTATTTCCCTGAATACCAATAACTTTGATGAAGCTACTGCAAAAAGTGCGATCGCGCAAGTCGAAACAGAAACCGGATTACCCTGTACCGACGTAATTCGGTTTGGTGGGGACAAATTATTAGATGCGGTGATGAGAAATTAAGCATTGGACATGGGAACAGGTTAAAGGTTAAAGGTCAAAGGTCAAAGGTAATATAGTTAAATTCTTAACTCCCAACTCCC
>NZ_JAYGHM010000009.1:136868-149780 GCF_034931125.1 Rivularia sp. UHCC 0363
TAACTTTCCCCGATCTTCCCATCCCCTGATGCCAGTAATTAAGTTATATAAAATTATGGCTAATTATTCTGGTATTTTCACATTATTTTTTGTAGCTAGTATTGCTCGTAAAATAAGTAATTTACGTGAGGTAACTAGGATTATTCGAGTTTTGTGAAAATTAATTAAAAGTTTTTATACAATATAAATGTTCAGTAATATCTGACGAAAAAATAAAAAATGTATTAATATGCAAGTGACAGCTTAAAAGATTGATATTTGAGGGCTATCATCCAGTGTAGGGACAAGCCCTTCTCCGTTCTCAGATAAAACACGGTACAATAAATTCAAAAATTCAATATAGGACTGCTTTTAATAAATTCAATGGTTACTTAATGACAATCTGCTCTACAGGTAAGTTTATAATTACTTGGCAAGATAAATATAGATTGGTCATCATACGAACTGAAATTAAAGATGCCTTTTGTCAACATTAAAGGCATTCTCAATTGCTGATAGGTTAAGCTAATGCTCACAGACACGATTCTCCGTAATCGCTACAAAATTCTTAAAGAACTGGGACGTGGTGGATTTAGTGTCACCTATCTTGCGGTAGATATGGATTTACCGGGGAATCCCAGATGTGTAGTTAAACAACTCAAAACTCGCAATTCTGATAATACAATTTTACAGATTGCCAAAAAGTTGTTTGAGCGAGAAGCACAGGTACTCTACCGTTTGGGTAAGGGACACAAACAAATCCCCGAAATGTTCGCGCATTTTGAGGAAAATGATGAATTTTATCTGGTTCAAGAATTCGTCGATGGATACGATTTAACCAAGGAAGTTAAACCACGACATAGATTAAGTGAAGAAAAGGTAATTAAGCTTTTACAAGAAATACTATCTGTTTTATCTTTTGTTCACGAAAATAACGTTATTCACCGCGATATCAAACTACGAAATATTATGCGTCGTAGTGAAGATGATAAAATCGTACTCATTGATTTTGGTGCGGTCAAAGAAATCAAAGGTCTGAGCAAAAACGAACAAGGCGATGTCAATTCGACTTTGATTATTGGTACTCCCGGTTATATGCCAGACGAACAAGCGAATGGTAAACCGAGATTATGTAGCGATATTTATGCAGTGGGGATGCTGGGGATTCAAGCTTTAACCGGAATGTCTCCTCGTGAATTGCCATTTAACCCCGATAATGGTGAATTGATTTGGTTAGATTCGGCAAAAGTCAGCGACAGATTAGCCGAAATTCTAACTGGGATGGTACGTCATCACTTTAGTCAGCGTTACCAAACGGCAGCAGAAGCCTTAATTGCGCTCGAATCGCCGGTACCCATACTACCATTAACTTCCTCGACTTACAAAGCGCCACCCGTGACCTTACCATCAACCATTCGCAAGTCTTATCCACCCATACTTCAAAGTTTGGGACTGGTTAGTTTAATGGGAGTTGGATTCGGTTTAGGAGTTTTCGGATTGAACTTTTTCCAACCTAGTTCTGATGGGAACGAACTCCCTGTAAGTGGTGAGGTTCAAGATACTGTTCCTAAAAATATAAATCCTTCTACATCTAAAATTACTAAAAGTCCAAATTCATCAACACCTTTATCTTCTACGCCTAAATCAGATAATAGAAATTTTTTACCTTCGATAATACCATTTTTTAGAGATAGTAAGGTTGAAGTTACCCCCGAAGCTTCTCAATCAAAAGTTAAGAGTAATCAAAATAAACCTGTAGTAGAAGTTCAACCCGAACCCGTTGAGCGAAAAATCAAACCCCCTGCAAAAACTTCTACGGAAGAAGACACTATAACTAACCCTCCCTTATTAACTCCAACAAAACTTGATAGTCCAGAACCATTACCGACTGTAACCCCGTCTCCAAGTAAAAAAATTGATCCTCCCACATCTTTACCTTCTAAACCCCAACCAGAAAAAGACAAGGGTAAAGCCGAGAATTCTGCGACCCCTATACCCACATCTACAGGATTAGAGGATGTACCGGAACCAAAATCTCAAACATCTTTACCTGTATCACCCGAATCAGAAGTAAAAGAAAAAGAACAAGAAAATCCCACAACTCCACCCGTATCTGCATCAGAAACGAAACCAACCCCTCTTTCCCCTACCACACCCGCGATCGAGAACGAGTCACTAGCACCAAAACCAACCCCTTCCCCCAAACCAACTACGGGTAGCGTCGTAGTTCCTACAGTTGAATCTTCAGAAACCCCAAAAGAAACTAATAATTATTTTTTGACCGTACCAACTTCACCAACACCAGAACAGGTTCAACCAACTTCTACACCCGAAGCTTCTGCATTTCCAACACCCGAAATTGAAGTTGAAGCAACTCCTCAATTTTCTACATCTCCAACACCGGAAGCTGAAGCTGAAATTGAAACAAATCCCCAAGCTTCTGTATCTCCGATACCCGAAATTGAAGTGCAAGCTATCCCAAATCCGATACCTACAGAAGAACCTGGTTTGTCTTTAAGACGTTTTGCTATCTAAATATAGTGAGAATAATTTTTTAAATCAAAGATTTGAATGAATCAATCCTATTGTGAAGCATTCAAATTGATGATTTTGGGCATATATATAAATTGGCGTACATCTCCGACTATATAAATAGTATCACGAAACAACTAATTTTTTCCGATAAATAAAAATATTTTTCAGGTAAAGTACTGGTAAAAACTGTTAAGTTTTCGAGATAACTTTGCGTGAAATTGCGATCGTTCTTAAACTAAGAATATAGAAATCTCCATCATAAAAAAGCTTGTTATGAAACGTCAATGGAAGTCATTGATACTCACCTTCAATTGGGTATTACTCTCTCTTGGTACTTCTGTTTTTATCATCCTGACTCAATCACCGCAAATTACAGTTGCTCAAGAACCGGCTGTAATTATCAAAACTCCAGAAACTGTAACAGATACCGTTAAAGAAAAACCCGAATCATCTACCGAACAAAAAAAGCCCGAAGTAGAAGAAGTAAAAGAAGAAGCCAAACCGACTCCCGAAGAAATTGCCCGTCAGAAAAAGCTGATGGAAGGAGACAAACTTTATCAAGCGGGAAATATAGCCCAAGCCGAAAAAATATACCGCTCAGCCAAAGAAACTTTTACAAACACATCCGAGATAAAACCACCTAACGCAGCAATAGTTGACCCCGTACAATTACCTCCCGCAGCCAAAGTTTATTGGAGAGAAGGACAAGCAGGAATTGTCACTAATTTGCAAACTAGAACTTTAGTACCGTTAGAACTGTTAGTAGAAAAATATCCAGAATTTATTCCAGGTAATATAAAATATGCCGAAGCTCTGAAAAAATACGGTCAAAACAAAAAAGCTTTAGAAGTTTTAGAAAGAGCTACATCGCTCTATCCTAATCAAGCAGAATTGGTAAAAGTCAGAGTAGATGCTCTTTCAGACGAGAAAGAATGGATGCAAGCCTCCTTAGCAGCGCGTCAATTTGCCCTGCTTAACCCCGACAATTCCCGAGCTTCTGAATTTACTCAAATTGCAGATGAGAAACTGAAAAAATACACCTCCTATATCCGTAGAGAAACCAGAGGAAACGCGATAGCGAACATCATTACGGGTGTTGTCGGTTATGCTGCTACAGGTAGTCTGCTTGGTCCATTTTCTGCCCTCGACTCCACCTTGATGCTATTAAAAGGCGAACAAGGAGTAGGTCGTTCGGTAGCGAAACAAGCCAAAAAGGGGATGGACTTAATCGAAGACAAAGAAGTAAACGAATATATCAACGGAATCGGGCAAAAACTCGCTAAAATCGCCGGACGCAACGAATTTGAATACGAATTCTTCGTCATACCCGAAGACAGCCTTAACGCCTTTGCCTTACCCGGTGGTAAAGTTTTCATTCATGCAGGTGCGATCGCTAAAACAAATTCCGAAGCAGAAATCGGCGGATTAATCGGACATGAACTATCTCACGCAGTACTTTCCCACGGATTTCAACTAGTAACTCAAGCCAACTTAATATCCAACGTCACTCAGTATATTCCTCTAGGCGGAACCGTCGGCAGAATACTTACCTTTGACTATAGCCGCGACATGGAGCGTCAAGCCGATAGACTGGGGACAAGATTAATCGTAGCGAGTGGTTACGCTGCGGACGGTCTGCGTAACTTAATGGTCACAATGAAAAAAGAGCAGAAAAACGCTCCTCCAGTATGGTTATCGACCCACCCCGGAGGTAGTGAAAGGGTGCGTTATTTAGAAGCTTTAATTACCACCAACGGATACAATCGCTACGCTTACGAAGGAGTGGCATCACATCAAAAAATCAAAGATCGAGTTAAGCAAATCATGAAAGAAAAAGAAGAGAAAGATAAGAAAAAAGACGATGAAAATAAGAAGCCACAGGAAGATAGATAAGTGAGTTATATAAGCCTTCCCTATTCCCTATTGCCTATTTCCTACTCTTTCCCTAAACGAAATGTTTAATCTATTTTGCACGAGTACTTATTAATCACAAAATTAATACAATATGCCAGTTGCACAAGTGCTACAAAATTAAAATACTACCGAATCATTTACCGAAAAACTTCGTCAATACAAATAAGTAACTCCTAATAATTTTTACCGGAGGATGATTCATGTCATCTAGACCTTTTAAGTTAGTATTTTTAAGCGGTTTGGCATTATCCGTATTATTCGGTAATTCCCCTGCAATGGCACAATACACCTCCTCAGACGATGCTGTCGTAGTACCCACAACCGGAACCAGTGGTACCACAACCACACGCACATCAACCCCGACAGGAACATCAACCACAACCTCCACAAGTAGTTCTTCCCAAACCGTTGACACCGCAACTCGGTTTAGCTGTCAAATGGATAACGGTAGCTACACCGTCATGTACGCTCCTCAAAGTCAATCATCACAACAATATTTTGCTTGGGCTACTCCTCAAGCTTTGGGTGGTGGTTGGGATGCACAAAAACGCTGTGCTACCATCGCTCAACGTTTAGAAACCTATCGTCCAGACGGTTTATTAGAACTTCGTACCTCAACCTTGAATGGATACGACGTTTTATGCGTCACCAGCGAAGCCAACCCCGCTTGTCGTATGGTACTAACAGTTCCTCCCGGTAGAGATGCTTACCAAGTACGCAACGACGTTTTCCAAAATTTAGTTTCAGCAGATAGCGGACAGCAAACTATCGGCGTTAATACTTACAGGGGTGGCGGATTAGAAGACGCAGTAAACCTAGGTAGAACCCTACTTGGTAATGGTAATAAGGTAGTATCTAGAGATGCCATTCAGCTAAAACCCTTCTTAGACAAGAAAGATGGTGGTAACGGACAACTATTAGGAAAAGTCAAAAAAACCGCTCCCCAGTCTCGTCCATCTCAATCAGGTAACAGATTGAATCCCGATAGATTCCGCTAATTGGATTTTGGATTACCCTGCGGGAAGACGCTTCCGCGTCAATAGATTTTGGATTAAAAGAAATCTGAAGTATAAAAATTAATCTTGTTTTGTATTGCGGGTAGAAATACCCGCTTTATTTATGGGAAATACTATTAGACATTTTCTGCATTGGCTTATCATATAATTAGAATTGTTGAAAAAACTCCAAAGAATGAGTGAAACAGCAGAAAAATTTAAACTAGAACTTTCTCAGCTTTCTACAAAAGAACGTGCTGAAATTGCCTACTTTTTGATTCATTCTTTAGATGAAGATGTAGATGATAATCTAGATGCCTGGGATACGGAATTAACTCAGCGGTTGGAGGATATTAATCGCAAAACCGCTATTGGAGAGCCATCATCTCAAGTTTTTTCTGAGTTACGAGAAAAATATTCGTGAAGTTTATTGTTATTCACACCGAAGCTCGATAGGAGCTTGATGCTGCAATAGCTTATTATGAAATTCAACAAGTCGGGTTGGGGATTTATCGGGTGCTTATTCTCGTAGGATCAATATACAGCATCGATTAGTCTATGAGGTAATTGAATCCGAGCAAGTAGTTAAGATAATTCGGATGTGGACGCATTACGAGTAAGTTGTAGCAATTGTCTGGAAATAAAATTGCGATCGCATAACGCTGCTTCAAACAGATTGCATTTACAAAATATAAAGGAAAACCGGGTTTCTCTTGATATAGAATTTCTTGGGTTCCACTCCATTTCACTGTGTTCATTTTCTACTAATATGATTCTTAGGATTGCAACTGGTATGGAAAACATCCCAATTCCCCATGACCAATTCCCCATGACCAATTCTCAAGTATAAAATGTTTAGCAGACCCCAACCCATAGAACCCGAACCCGGACAAGAATCAGTATGGGATTATCCCCGTCCCCCACGTTTAGAAGATACCGATAAACACATTCAAATCATCTTTAACGGCGAAACCATTGCAGATACCAAGCAAGCAAAGCGCGTTTTAGAAACCAGTCATCCCCCCAATTACTATATTCCACCCGAAGACATCAAAATGGAATATTTAATTCCAACACCGCAATCGAGTTTTTGTGAATGGAAAGGACGTGCTAGCTATTACACTATTAAAGTTGGCGATAAAGAAGCCCAGAATGTCGCCTGGTATTACACTAACCCCACAGAAGCATTTGCATCTATGAAAGACTACGTAGCTTTTTACGCTCATGTTATGGATGCTTGCTACATTGATGGCGAAAAAGTCGAACCGCAACCGGGAAACTTTTATGGTGGTTGGGTAAATAAAGATATTGTGGGACCATTTAAAGGGATTCCTGGTAGTTGGGGATGGTGAGAAGAGTTAGGAATTAGGAGTGAGCAGTTAGGAGTTAAAGAATATTTTATGAGTATTCGGCGGTTGAAACCGCAGCTACAAAGGCAAAGTCCACCTGCGTGGACTTCAATTCATAACCCGCGCAGGCGGGTTTTGCTTGTGTAGACAAGCCACTGCGTTGCGGAGGTTCCCTCCGTTGAAGCAAGTGGCGTGCGGTTTCAACCGCCAGATAAATTTAATTCCCAACTCCCAACTCCCAACTCCTAACTCCCAACTCCCAACTCCCAACTCCCAACTCCTAACTCCTAACTCCTAACTCCCAACTCCCAACTCCCAATACCCATACATTATTTATCAAATATCAAATACGTTCCTTCCAAACCTTCGATAATTGTGCGAGTATTGGTTGTCATCATTTTTTGATAAGTGTCCGCATCGCTTCCCGGTAAACCCAAATTTTCTGCAAAAAGCTGTCTTTCAGATATCTTTATTTGCGCTTTTTCAGCTACAGATTTGATTAATTGAGGACTAACTGTAGGCTGGACAAAAATTGTCGGTACATTAGTTTTTTCCAGGGTTTTAGCTAGTAAGTTAACTTTCACATCGGATATTTGTTCTGTAGGACTAATAAATCTCAAGGTTCCCGCCAATTTCAAACCATAAGCGCGAACGTAATAAGCCATTGCATTGTTAGTTGTTACTAAAGTACGCTTTCCTGAAGGAATAGTCCCAATTCTGGTTTTTATCCAGCTATCTAACTGTGAAATTTGATTTGTTATTTTTTGAGTATTACTTTGATAAGTTTTGGCATTTTCAGGTAATGTTCTAGCTAAATTAATATTGATAACTTCGACCATTTTTACCGCATTTTTAGCATTGTGCCATATATAAGGATCGGCTACTTTTTTGCCATTTTGAGTTATCATTAATGGTACGGGTACGGCTATTTTAGCTACAGGAACTTTCGGTGCGGAATTTTTACTAGCAAGAATAAATTTTTCTAATCCCGGCTCTAAGTTGTAACCGTTAAAAATGATTAATTTCGCTTGATTTATAGCTTGCTGGTCGGCTGGGGTTGGTTGATAAACTTTAGGATTTATTGATGCTGGAGTTAAGCAAGTAAGATTAATTGTTTTTGCGGCAATTTGTTTTGTTAAGTCGCATAGAACGCTAGTAGTTGCGACTACTTTGGGTAAATTTTTATTAACTGTAGTGTTTGCTACAGTTGTTGTGTAAGATGAAGTGTTGTTTGAATTATCGGAATTATTACAGCCATAAAATGATACGGTAAAAAGAATAAAGATAATACGCAGAGTTTTGTTTAAGAGTAATTTTTCTAACATAAATTCATCATTATTATTTGTTTTATTTTGCCTCATACAGTTGTTTATTTACCAACAGAATGATTATCATTGTCATTGGTACAAATATTTCTTCAGCCTTGAGATATCGCAATGACTATTAATATTGATGCAACTTCTAATAACGTTGTCATAGCCTTGATGGGTAAAGGTGGAACGGGTAAGACTTTTACTTCACTGTGTTTAATCCAAAGTTTGAGGAAGTTGAATCAAGCAATGATTGTAGCGGATGCAGACACTAACAGGTCACTTTCGCGTTATCTTGCTGCTCATTATCTGGGATACGGGGAAGAGGAATTAAAGCAACTTCCGCTAATAACTCAAGCTGAGCAAGATTTTTACGAGTTTCAAGAACTGAATTCCGAGCAAACTTACCGCGAATTTTACGGTACTCCATTCGACCAAGTAAAGAAGTTTTCGGTTGAACCACCGGATTATTTTACTCAAAAATACACAAAATCCATTGACGATAAACTTGCATTAATGTCAATAGGAACCAGTGCAATGCGGATGGAAGAACTTTATTCTACTCGTTGTTCTCACGCAACTTTAAACCCGTTAAAGGCTTGGTTAGCTTTGTCTAAAAACGGAATTGTTGTTCTTGACTGCGGTGGTGGTGAAGATTCGGGTAGATTCGGTTTACCTATTGGTGCGAATGTAGTAGTTGTGGTAGTGGAAGCGACTCCCGATTCTGTGGCAATTTCCGAAGATATCCGCGCTATTGATGAAGAATTGGGAATTCCTGTAGTTTACGTTTTGAATAAGTGTCTCAATCAGTTCCCAGAAGTTGCAGCTTTTGAATCGCAACATCAAGACACGATTGTCGGTAAAATTCCTTTTATGCCTGCGATTTATGGTAAAAATCCCTTAGAAGTATTTAACGAAATTGAAGGTATATTTACGCCTATAGTTGAGAAGATTTTATCTCAAAAATTAAGTTCTTCTCAACAAAGATGGGAAAGAGTATTAAGGTGGCAAGAAAGGTTGCAGGAGCAACGAGAAAGTAACAAAAGTCAACCCTTCAGTTTTATTTCTTAATAATTACTGATTAATAGCTGCACTTTCCAATTCTGCATAAAGCCTCTCAAGTTTATCAGAAATCAATATTTCTTTCATTTGAGATAATAGAATATTCATGCTATCAAATACGGGAATATCTGTATACTCACTCAGTTCTTTAATATGAAGTGGAGAACTTGAACATATACCAGAGATTGCGTCAGGAATTAATCCAAATTTCTGTTTAAGAACCTGTAATCCTCCAATAGCCCCAAAAGCGTCAGCGGCACAAAAAATTAGCTTATGAATGCGTGATTGAACATCACGAGATTGAAGCAACATTGCCGTTTCTCGTTGATTAATGCCATCCGCTATTTCTACTACCCAATAATTTTCTTTATTATTAGCATATTTCAAATCCAATTTATTGAAAATATCTAAAACTTCAGCTTCTGTAATTAAATAGGTAGAAGGATAGCCCAAATATGAAAAATCTGCATAAGGATTTGCTCCGGCATCATTCATATATAAAATATCTTTTAAACTTGCAACTCCCGTAATCTTGGAAGCTCTTACACAATACCCTAATGCAGTCAGCGACCAACAACAAGCTACTGCTGCCATACTTTTACCAGAGTTCATCGCTGTACCACAAACTAAAATCAGCTTGCTTCTAGGGTATTTTTTAATATTAATTTTCGGGGTAATTAAACAGAAAGATTTAGTATTGATTTTATTCCCATTTTCATGACATACTTGCCCCAAAATTTTAATTCGAGTTGGGTCAATAACTTTGGAGTTTTTTGTTTTTACCGTACCGATGACACCAGAACGTGCAAGCAAATCAACTTCTTCTTCTACTTCAGATGGAATTAAACCTTCATAATAATCTGGTGCATATCTATTACCAAAAACAAATATAGCTTTTACTCCATCCTGAATTTGATGAATTCGTCCAGATTTATTTTCTAATTCTCGATGTAGACCAATACGACTCACTACACCATAAACTACATCACCAATTTCTGGTAGACCTTCTAAAGGTTTGTAGAATTTCAGGTACTTTGATTCTACTGTATAAGCTGCACTAGGAAGGATAAAACCTTTACTTATTTTTTTCATTTTCTATTTCAAATGTAATCAACTGTTTTTTCCTTTTATACTACCGAATACCCACAAGAATGTTTTTTAGAAATAAGACTTTAAATCAAAAATACTATGAATCCTTCATTTCACCAAACTTCGGACTCCACCAACCTTTTGCAGTATTGAAATAAACCGCTTCTTTGTGTTTGCTATCTTGACGTGATTTAGAATCGGAACACCGTAACATGGTTTTATTTTGTCCGTCTTTTGTATAAGCGTATTCTTCCAAAGGTTTTTTACATATTGGACAGGGATAGTTGGTAACTTTACCTGGAGGTTTTTGAGCAGTTGGAGTTTTTTCTGCTTGGGAATTTGGCGAATTTGGCGATCGCCATTTTTTCTCATAGTCGCTCCAAAATAAAACCACGTCACAACCGCTGACGCATTTAAGAAAGTATTTCTTTTTAACTTTGCTGCTCTTAATTTTTGCTAGATGGTTGTTACATTCGGGACAGCGAGTTCTGGATTTTTCATATTCACGTTGGACTGCGGCTGTTTTCTTCCCATTTGACGCAGCAACGGGTACGGTTTTCGCTTTTACTAAAGCTGGTGCAAAGTAATCTTGATTCCAGTTCGTCAAATATTTTTGCCAAGGTTCTTTTCCCGAAGCAATGCTATCGAGCGCATCTTCCATTTTGGCAGTAAATTCTGTTTTTAATAAATCTGGTAAAGCTTTCTGCAAAAAGTCATCTACCTCAAGACCTAAAGTTGTTGGTTGTAAAATTGCTTTTGTTAATTCCACATAACCGCGTTTTTTCAAAGTTGCGATCGTCGGAGAATAAGTACTGGGACGACCAATTCCTTTCCGTTCCATTAACTGAATTAACTTCGGTTCGCTGTACCGTGGTGGTGGTTGAGTTTGTTTCTTCTCATGACCGGCATTTTCGAGAGTTAATATTTGCCCTTGCTGTAAATTGGGTAAAAGTGTATCTTTACTCAAGTTTGACCAGTATTTAGCGTAGCCGAGAAACTCTACTACCTGTCCTCTAGCTTGCCACAGGATTTCACCAGATTGAGTTACGACTAGGGTTTTACGTAATTGCGCTGCACGACATTGGGAAGCAACGGCTCTTTTCCAAATCATCACATACAGATTAAACTCGTCCGGTAAAAGTTCAATCCGCAGCTCAGCGGAAGGACGAAACACATCTGTAGGACGGATAGCTTCGTGGGCTTCCTGAGCAGTTTTGTTACTGCGATGTCTTGCGGTTGACTGGGGTACATTTGGCGGGTCATTTTGCTCCAACCACTTACGCACGCTGGTACAGAACTCCGGACTCAACATTACTGAATCCGTCCGCATATAGGTAATTAAACCAGCCTCGTACAGCTTTTGTGCTACCTGCATGGTTTTTTCAGGAGCAAATTTCAACCGCGAACCAGCAGCTTGTTGTAGCGTAGAAGTAATAAAAGGTGGAGGTGGTTGACGGCTAGCAATTTTTCCTTCATATTGAACAATTTTATGAGGATGATTTCGTGCTTCCGTCACCAAACGTTCGGCTTCAGCCTCGGAAAGTACGCGAGTCGATTCTGCGGTTTCCGACTTCTTAAATACCGTATCATCATTAACTTCAGTTTCTGGCTGCGTTGTTTCGGGAGAATTCACCATTCCCTTGTAAAAAGCGCGGAATCCTTCAGCGTAATCTACCCAAACGCTCCAATAATCTTGGGGTACGAAAGCCAGAATTTCTCGCTCACGCTGACAAATTAAATGTAGGGTTGCACTTTGAACTCTTCCAACGCTTTTTGCACCATTATTCAAAGCCCAAACTAACGGACTTCCTTTATAACCAACTAATTTATCTAAGCAATCTCTGCATAATCCAGCACCAACCAAATTAGCATCAAGCTTGCGGGGTCTAGCCACAGCAGCCCGCACCGCAGCTTCCGTAATCTCCGTATAAACAACCCTTTTGGGTTCCTTGAGTCCCAAAGCTTCCTTGAGATGCCAAGCGATCGTTTCCCCTTCTCTATCGGGGTCTGTAGCTAAAACAACTTCCTGAACTTGATTAGCCGCAGCTTTTAACTTACTAATAGTTTCCTTTGCTTGCTGACTGCGGGGAATGTAGCGACACTGTACGCGATCGCCATCCATAACAAAGCCTAACGAATCCTCACCTTCATTACTAAGTTCTCGAATGTGACCGCAACTAGCGCGAACAATCCAATCACTTCCCAGAATTTTACTCAGCTTTTTAACTTTACCGGGAGATTCTACTATTAATAAACGTTTAGGCATGACCTGACGGTGTAATGCAACTTGAAAAAGGCTTCAGTGTTTTTATAGTACTATCGTACACCTATTCATCCTGTCTTAACTAGGGGAAGAAAAAACAGGTGCTTAAATTCAACCAAAGCTTAACTAATTATCAAAAAAGCGGGTTTTTGAAAAAATCGAGTTTATTAACACTGTGAATTTTTATCGCTAATAGCTCATTGTCATATCTTCTATTTCTGAAATAGAAATCAAAACTATCATAATTAACGACCATTTTAATAAGAAATATTAAGTAAATACATCTCAAGTCTTCTGTCTAAAGTATTAATTGTTTTGCTTTCACGAGTCTGTATGCCTTCCGATAGATGAAAAAAACAAGTTAAACCACAAATAAAAAGCATTACATAATTACGAAATATTAACTGTTAAGTTTA